>JASMKJ010000554.1 GCA_030749275.1 Acidimicrobiales bacterium | reverse complement strand
AAACCTGCGGCGATTGCTTGGTCACCTACTTGTGTAGATCTGACCGCAATTCGGTCATCATTGAGCTATCGGAAATAAGAGCACTACGAACCCTCAGCGAGGGAGGCCTAGTGCCTGAATTGAGGTTGCGAAAACCTGCTGGATCTAACTCTGGCCGATAACTTCTAACCAAGTAGGCCTGCGGGCACTTCAGGCGCTTACTGTCTTGCTTGAGAGAGTTATGGATGTGTTGTGGACAGGGTTCCCGATCTCGAAGAGTTGAAGCAGATTGGCCGGAAAGCCGGCTTGGACGATGTCGGTGTTACTGGAGTCGAGCCGATTCTCGAAGCTCGCCAAGCGATCGAAGAACGTAAAGCTTCGGGGCTGCACGCCGGAATGACGTTTACCTTCGGGAATCCCAAACGAGCTACTGATCCCTCGCTCATATTCGAAGGAGCCAAAAGCGTTGTTGTTGCACTACGCCGATACAAGCCCCCGACGTGGGACGTTTCTGAGACCGCCA
Organism: Acidimicrobiales bacterium; assembly: GCA_030749275.1. Classification (GTDB taxonomy): domain Bacteria; phylum Actinomycetota; class Acidimicrobiia; order Acidimicrobiales; family Poriferisodalaceae; genus UBA6944. The sequence goes on along the minus strand of JASMKJ010000554.1, from coordinate 4,845 downwards.
ATCGTAGAGATGTTTCCCCTAAGGGAATCGTGGCAGCTTATGTTCGTTCCGATGAATATGGTCTGCTCCGACAAGGGTTAGAGGCTCTAGCTGAGTATTTGAACGCCTTTGGGGCGCGAAGCGAGATCGTTATGGACGACAATCGGCTCGCAGATAGGGCGGTAGCGGCTCGCGCCGGCTTGGGTTGGTTGGGGCGCAATACGATGCTTCTACACCCCAAGTTCGGTTCATGGACCACTATTGGATCAGTTGTCACGGATCTCTCGATTGCAGCTGAGTTCGACAAGTTGGATGATGGATGCGGAAGTTGCCGCAGATGCAGCGATGATTGCCCCACAGGGGCACTTGACACATTCGGGGTGCTCGATGCAAACAAATGCTTGGCTTGGCTGTTGCAAGCAAAGGGAATCTTTCCACGAGAATATCGATCTGCATTAGGTGATCGACTTTATGGGTGTGATGACTGTCAGCGACTTTGCCCGATCAATGACGACGCGCTGAATACTCACGACGCTGCGTTAAGTAGAGAACCTGAAGTCGACGTTTTGGTGCTTCTCAATAGTTCCGATGATGAGCTAATGAAAAATTATGGGCATTGGTACATTCCGCGACGTCAACCCGCTTATTTGCGTCGAAATGCCCTTGTGGTCTTGGGAAACACAGGCAGCCCAGACGATCCAGAAGTTGACAGAATCCTGAGTGACTGCCTGTCCTCTGACGATGCCCTAGTTCGAAGTCACGCGGTGTGGGCAGCGATGCGGTTAAAGAAGAACTATCTCGTCACTGGACAGCTGGCTGCATCTTTACTCCAAGACGACCCCGACGGAATAGTCAAAGCCGAACTGGACGAGTGGGGGATCACGATGGACACTAACTCCCAATGAAGCGGCATCTCCTGGTCACTAACGATTACCCGCCAAAGCTCGGGGGAATTCAAAATTATCTCTGGGAGCTATGGAGACGGTTACCTGGCGATCAAGTCACAGTCTTTACTCCCGACCAGCCGGGTGCACCAACATTCGATGCGATGCAAGAACATTCGATTGTGCGCGACAGACGCAAAGTGTTTCTCCCAACTAGGGCACTTGCCGGAGATATCACAAGTCTTGCTAAACAAGTTGATGCCGAACTTGTCGTTCTTGATCCTGCTTTGCCTTTGGGACACTTAGCGCCAGCATTGAAGCTCCCGTATGCGCTCGTCGTTCATGGAGCCGAAGTAGCGTTGCCGGGTCGACTACCGATAACAAAGCAACTTCTCAGGCGGGTCTTACGAGGAGCCGAATGTGTTATCGCAGCAGGCGGGTACCCAGCGACGGAAGCTGTACGTGCAGCGGGCACGCCCATAAGGACAGTTGAGATACCGCCCGGCGTCGATGGGTCTCGTTTCGCTCCGCTCCATCCCCGCGAGATAAAGCAGCACCGAGAGAAGTTAGGACTTAGCTGTGGCCCCCTAGTAGTAGGGCTGAGTCGCCTGGTCCCTCGCAAAGGGTTTGATCGTACCATCGCCGCTGTAGCTGCTCTACGCGACGATTTTCCGGATATCCAACTTGTGATCGGCGGCACAGGTCGAGATCGGGGGCGATTAGAACGTATAGCGCGCAGGTTTGACGTATCTGTCCAGTTCTTGGGCCGTATAGAGGAATCTGAAGTCCCATTCATGTACGGAATCGCAGACGTCTTCGTTATGCCATGCAGGAATCGATGGGCGGGCCTAGAGCAAGAAGGATTCGGAATCGTATTTCTGGAAGCTGCAGCCTCTGGAGTGCCCCAAGTGGCCGGACTTTCGGGCGGCGCTCACGAAGCCGTGCTAGATGGCGTCACTGGTCATGTAGTACGCCACCCGAGAAATTCGGCTGCTGTTGCCAGCGCGATCCGTTCAATTCTTGAGTCGCCTTCACTCCAGTCCGAGATGGCGAAAAGGGGAAGAGATCGCGCCAATGACGATCTTTCCTATGATCTTTTGGCCCTGCAACTCGAGAAAGCGCTTTCGTGACGGGTATGGAACCTGAACCAGGTCGAAGTTCTGGAACCCACTTGGTCGGACTTGCTTGGCAATCGACAGCTTTGCTTGCACTGGCTGCCGTTGCCGGCGTCACCTCTCCCGATGCCTTCGGCATCGTGCTCGCTGTTATTTCTTCTGCCATGTTTGTTCTGGGTCTCGTATTTCTTTTGCTTGCGTTACTTGGTGGGTTGCGACGAAGTCGTGTTGAGGAAGTCACCGTCACTGGGCTGTTCTTGCTCCACGAGACAGCTCCTCGAGCGATTCGAAGGCGCTTCTTGTGGTGTTTAATGATCCAATTGGCCTTGGCGTTTGTCGCTGCAGGGTTCAGGCCCTACTCGCAGATAGCGTTTGTCCTCTTGGCACCGATGTTCGTCTTTGGGTCAGCGGCCTTGTGGTCAGCGCAATATGGAATTTTTTCAGCACGCGGTTGCGACCCCGCCTAGAGGTCAGAGCGTGGCAGAATAAGTTAGGTCCCACGATAGGAAGAGCTGATGATCGACAGGTTGAAGGTCTCTCGTGTCGTCGATGCTGAACTGCAGCAGTGCCACGCCTTAGTCGCCAACGTCGAAAGCTATGGGTCTTGGGTTAGTGATCTACGAGAGGTGTCTGTCGGGGATCGAGACGCCCAAGGCCGAGTCACGGAGGCAACTTTTAGAGTTGCAGCCATGGGGCGGAGCGCCACCTATTCGCTGCTATATGACTATTCGGAGTCACCAGCCCTCATCAAATGGGAGCTAGCTAGCGGCGACATTATCAAGCGTCTGGACGGTAGTTATCGATTCGACAGCGTGGCGGGAGAACCAAAACAGACGGAAGTGACCTACGAGCTGGCCATCGAACTTGCTATTCCCCTACCCGGCTTCGTCAAACGTCGGGCCGAAGGAAGAATCGCGCATGCGGCACTCGATGACTTTCAGGCCAAGGTAGAACAATAAGGACGCAACTTCTCGGGTTAGCTGTTTCGAATATGTGCTACCGGGTCGGTACCCTCAAGTTTCGTGGAGTTTCGTCGAATAAGTAATTTGCCGCCGTATGTGTTTACGATCATTGACTCGTTGAAAATTGAACGTAGACGCGCCGGGGCTGATGTTATTGATCTTGGCTTTGGAAACCCTGACATCCCTTCTCCTGTCACTGCTGTTGAGAAACTCAGCGAAGCGGCGGGGAATGAGCGCAATCACCGTTATTCGGCGAGTCGGGGCATTCCCAAAATGCGAGAAGCGGTCGCTGACCTCTACAACCGTCAATGGGATGTTGAGTTGGACCCGGAAACAGAAATAATCAACACCATTGGAGCGAAAGAAGGGTTCTCGCATTTGATGTGGGCGCTCCTAGCTCCTGGCGATGCTTGCTTGGTCCCTGCGCCGTCGTATCCGATACACATCTTCGGACCCTTGTTTACCGGCGCCAATGTTCGCGAGGTCCCCTTGACCACAGGTGAAGACTTTTTTGATTCGTTAGTGGAACGATTTGAATACTCGTGGCCTCGACCTCGCGCCATAGTCCTATCGTTCCCTCACAATCCGACCACGACATGCGTTGATCTGTCATTTATGCAGCGCCTCGTGGATTTTGCTCGCGAGCGAGAGGTGATTTTGGTCCATGATTTCGCTTATGCGGACCTAGGCTTCGATGGCTACCGCCCACCATCAATCATGCAAGCTGAAGGGGCCAAAGAAGTCGCTGTTGAGTTCTACAGCCTCACCAAATCATTCTCGATGGCTGGTTGGAGAGTGGCGTTTTGTGTAGGTAACCATGAGGTCGTGGGGGCTTTGGCAAAACTAAAGAGCTACTTGGATTATGGGACGTTTCAACCCATTCAAATCGCTGCCACGGTGGTGATGAATGAAGAGAGTGACTATCCACTCGAAGTCAACAAGATCTACCAGTCTCGGCGTGACGCTCTGATCCGGGGCCTCGATCGCATTGGCTGGCAAGTTGAGCCTCCTAAAGGCACCATGTTCGTCTGGGCACCGATTCCTGACGCATACCGCGAAATGGGATCGGTGGGGTTTTGTAAGCACCTTGTTGAGTCTTCGAACGTCGCTCTCTCTCCGGGAGTCGGTTTTGGTCCGGGTGGTGAAGGGTATGTGAGATTCGCTTTAGTCGAAAATGAGCAACGGATTCGGCAGGCAATCACTCAGTTGGATAGCGGCCTAGAACGCCTTTCGTGACCGTAAGTTAGTCGACCCATTTTTTTGATCGTTCGACAGCCCGAAGCCAATTCAGATGTTCTTCATCACATGCGCTTCGGTTGTCTTGCGGATCAAAGGCCTTGTCTAAACGCCACGCTGAATTAATCTCTTCAGTTTGGCTCCAGACTCCCTCAGCGAGACCTGCGAGCATGGCAGCCCCCTGAGCGGTCGTTTCGGTGATCACGGGTCGCGCTACCCGCACACCCAACTGGTCAGCTTGAATTTGTAGTAGCAGATCCATGACCGAGGCACCCCCGTCCACTCGCATTTCCTTGATGGGTGTATCAGCGGCTTGAGACATTGCTTCAACGACGTCGCGGGTTTGAAAAGCAATTGCCTCGACTACTGCTCGCGCCAGATGGCCACGGTCGGTACCACCGGTGAGACCAATGATTGTCCCTCGAGCTCGAGGGTCCCACCAAGGGCTACCCAGGCCGGCGAACGCAGGAACAAAAAAGACTCCACCATTGTCAGGAACTGACAAGGCCAGCTCACTTATCTCTGATGCATGAGAGATAATTCCGAGCCCATCTCGGAGCCATTGGATGGCAGCGCCAGTGACAAACACGGATCCTTCCAAGGCGTACGTGGGGCCGTCACCTAGATCCCATGCGATCGTGGTGAGTAAACCTTCTGCTGGTTCTGGAC
>JASMKJ010000553.1 GCA_030749275.1 Acidimicrobiales bacterium | reverse complement strand
TTAACGAGCTTTTCTGTATGCGTTTGCGTCATATGTTAAGCGCCACTGCAGCCTGCGTACTGCAGCTAAAGTGTCACCCTCTAATTGCGGTTCACCAGCAACGAAAAAAGGCCTCCAGGCCGGAAGAGGTCCAATTAGGTGACCAATGAGGTCCATTCGCGGGTCCAATTAGAAAATCGCGTTGTCGTAAATCCCTTTAAAACTAGGGTTTGCGAACGGGTCTCTGGAAGCCCGCCGCCTCCACTTAGTCGGGTTGCACAACCCGTCTCGATGAACACAAGGCCCGTCAGGACAACCTGGCGGGCCTTGCTTGTTTCGTACGTTTATTGCGGTCTTTGCGACGACTGGCGTTGCTCGCCACGGCCAAATCGCGGGACCACCCGTCTGGTGAAATCGGCCCAAAAGTCTCGAATTGGCCCAAGAGTCTCGAAATCACGTGACGCACCCCAAGTGAGTCCCGCGATGGAAGTCATTGGAAAACAGCAAGTTGCGGAAACGCGTTTTTTTCCAGTTTGGCGTCGTCTGCCAGTAGGCACTTACCCCCCAACCCGTGTCACCCGCGACTCGATAGCTCAAGCATTCGAGATTCACCCTCGCTCACGCATCGCCGCTTGCGGCGCGGCTGGGAGGGAATTCAGCGGAGGGCGGGGCACAATCCGCAGAATCGCCAGACCGGCCATGCAATCGAAGCAGGCCGGTGGCGAGAATGGCAGCCAATTCATCAAGCCGCTGATCCGCGGTCATTTCGGTGGGGCGTTGGTCGTCGCGCAAGATGGACCTTCCGTGTCGTTGGGTAGTGGGATATTTCGAACCGCTAACGGGAACCAAGTGCGGTCTGATCACCGGTGGCACGCCAGCCACCGAGAGAGATCGTTTGATCGCCCGTTTCAAGGGACAGCAGGTGGCCGCCGATTTATTCGGGAATTCGGAGCCGCCGCTGAAGTATCTCGTCAACGTGAACGTCCTGACGACCGGGTTCGATGCGCCCAACGTCGATTGCGTCGTGCTGCTACGTCCGACGGCTTCTCCCGGACTCTATTACCAGATGTCAGCATCCGCTCTTTGGGATTTGAATGTGTTGTGCGCGACGAAGGCGGCAATGAGGTCGCTAAGCCAGATGTGCTCCGAGCAATGCGTCGTTTCCACAAATACGCGAGATTTCAAATCCAGGAACGGGCCTACGAGGTCACCCGGCTCTCGATCAACTGGAACGAGCGTGCTGCTGAAGCAATCGCGAGGAAGGTCGATCGACTCGACTACACAACGACCTCAGTTGTAAAAACCGAGTGCACAGTCGAATCGACACTGGAGACGTGTGCTTTGGGTGACAACACTCTGGAACGCGGGAACGTCAGATTCCGCGTTTTTGTCGACAGCTACTATAGGATACCCACGAGCGGTTCTGGCTCGCCAGAATATCAGCCGCTCGGTGTTGCAGCGCCACCACATGCATGAATCACTTGTGCAGAAGGCAGTCAGGCAAGCCGTTCGGAGAGTTGGATTGACCAAACGAGTAACGAGTCATACTTTTCGTCACTCATTCGCCACCCATCTGCTCGCCGACGGCTACGACATCCGCACCGTGCAAGAACTCCTGGGACACAAGGACGTTCGCACGACAATGATCTATACCCATGTTCTGAACCGAGGTGGACGAGGTGTCCGTAGCCCGGCGGATGGGCTGACCCGTCGTCGCGGTGAGTGCTAGACAGAAACCGCCTATCACGCACAGAACGGCGTGACAGGCAAGCAACCAGAGGCTAGGATACAACTTGCGCGAATCACCGACGTGCGTGATAAGAAGCACATCTGCCGCCTACAGGTGATAGCCGGAAACTTCGTATATCCAAGTTATGCAGGAAGGAGCATCGTGCGATTCATCTTCCTCTCCATCGCATTACTGGCCTCTTGCAGCCTCATCGGCTGCTCTGAGCCTTCGACACCCGATCAAAACCGCGGCGAAAATATACAACTGCAGCAACGGTTGGAGGAGAAGAACAGCCGTATCGCAGCACTCGAACAACAGGCCAGCGAACTCCAAGCACAAAACACGCGGTTGCAAACGCGAGTTGCGGAAGTTGCAAGCGGAACATTCGAGATGGAAGAACAACAGAAACTGCTCGATGAACGCGGCGCAACACTCGACGCGCGAGAACAAAGCATAATTGAACGCGAGAACACGGTTGACACACAAATCAAACAGCGTCGCGCCGAACTGGTTTCCGAAATGCAGGCTCGTGAAGAGGCCGTCAACAAGCGTGAAGTTTCGATTGCAGCAAAGGAACAAGATTTCTACGACAAGACCAACATGACCATGGAGGAAATCGGAGAGGCGAGAGAGATTAAAGAACAATACGACAATATGCGAGCTGAACGTGACGCGGCCAATGCCACCGCTGAAGAATGGCTCCGATTTGTTTGGTATGTGTCCATTGCCTTGGGCATCGTCATCTTGGTCTGCGTCGTGCTTCTATTCATCACTATTTCCAAACATGTGTCCGCGCAACGTGAACTTGAAAACCGTCGCGAGGTTGCGCAATTGGTGAGTACAGCAATACAGTCCCAGCTACCACCTGAGCAAGGACGGCTGGTTGTCGACGCTATGAATCGCCTGACACGAATCGAAGGACCGCAGGAAACACAAGAACCAGAACCTGCATAACAAATCGGTGAACCGGAGTTGGCTCGCCTTTTGGTTTTTCAACGTCGATACCTTCGTTTACAATTTCCGGTGTGCCAACGTCAACTCCGTTGGTCCGCCAACCCGGTTACCTCAGTCGTTAGCCCCACTCCTGCTCCGTCCATACGACGGGCACGCCTTTCTGCAGCCGTCGCAAACTAATCCCCTCCGGCTCATCCCCACCGAGAATCCGCTCGACGCTCTACTGTTTGCTATCGGTGGCGTCGGCATAGCATTGGTCGCCCTGACGATGTTCCGGATCTACGGAGTCGAAACGCACCACAAGAGTCGCAACAGCATCTGGTGGACGGAGAGGGGCAAGAATCTGATCCCGCCCACCGCCACCGACATAGCCTTGCAGCAAGACCTACTCGATCATTACGCCACCTATACGGTGTCAGAGAAAGACCTCAACGCTTTCCTTGACAAACGCTTTGCTAGAAACGGTAAGGCGATCGACTCCTTCAGCGACAGAAGCCAAGTTGACCCTGCAAAAGTCGGTAAACCGATTGGCCGGCTCGGATGGAACGTGTCCAAGGAAACTGTGGTATATGAATACGCCGCAAGTAACGGCGGTGTTCACACGTACTATCATGACCCGTCCACCGGTCGGACCTACCAGAGCTCTGCATACTGGTAGAACTACATCAGTTTCCACAATTGAAGAAATTCAAGATTCACCCTTCACTAGCGAATCACAACTTCCAAGTCGTGTTGGTTTTCAAGATCGAAGTTTCAAACCAACCACCCAAGCGATCTTTCAGGACCAGGTTTGAGTTATGTATTGGCAACTGTCTCTGCTAACCTCGTGCATCGCCGCCATTTCGCTTGTCTACATGATTGTCTCGGGCGCGGAAAACTGGGGGCCTTCTTTTGCCGCCGGCGTTTTAGTCTTCACGGTGGTGACTATCTTTTTGGTCGGCCCACATGTAGTCTTCGGAGCACTGGCATTGTCTTTGCGTTCTCACCGCGTCCTGTCCGTGATTCTGCTCTTTATTGTTTTCGCAGTATCGTTATCAGGCGTATTGGCCATTTCTGTTGAATCGAACGCTTATCTCAACCGAGACAAGTCGATCCCGGAAGGCCAACGAATGGTCACCTTCCTGATAGGTTTGGCCCAATGGTTAGCTGCGATATTGACCTCGGCGATCTTGTTGCCAGTGTTTTTGTGTTTGAGGCAGATTCCGAGTAGTGCAAAAACGGAATATCCCAAGTAGTTGCTGGATACCTCCACTTCCCGTCGCTCTCGGTCCCAAGACTGGCCGATTTCGGGCCCCCATCCACTGCGAATTACCCAAACTAAGTGAGACCCGTTGCGAGTCGTGGTGGCCGCCTCCACTTTTCCCCATCCGTGCCATCGAGTGCCACGGGGGGACAAACGGCGTCTAAACCCCTGTCACCGCAGGGGTTTTCGTCGTTAACGGTGGCCAGTTCCATGGTCACCGTGTTGCCAGCCGATGACGGCAAATGACAGGTTTCGCCGCAGGTTTTACTCCCAATATACTCCCAGGAATCTGTGCCGGGTTCGTCGGCTGGCGGAGTACGGGACGGGGGCTCGACGCGCGTCGGATGTTGTTATGGATAACAGAAGCTGCGGAGTGTTATGCCAGCACGAAACGCAACTGACGAAGAACCGAAACCAGGCTGGGACGTCGGAGAGGAAATCGCGGTCCGTGTTGTGGTTTGGCAAAAAGCAGCTCTAAAATCGACCCGGAATAAACACCCGCTCGGAGAAGTTCTCAGATGGCACAAGACAAGTCCTCCAAGAAAAAGATCTCGGCTCAGACGCAGAACGAGATCGCGTTCGGAGAGGTCGTGCTGGCGAGGCTCGAGGCGTTCGAGGCAAGCTCAGGCGGAGGTCAAAGCGAGCCGAGCAGCGAGCCAGAGACGCAGGAGCCTCCTTCGCAGCCCGACAACGGCTAGAGACACGGCAGGACCCGGCGTTCAACTCAGGGGCGGTAACCGCCAGATCCGAACCACGGTACCGGCCCTCGCTCGCGGCGTGACTCCGGTTATCGCGTGGTCGCGGCCTGGCCAACGCTGCCCCCGGCTATCCGCGAGGCGGTCTTGGCCATACTCAGGGCAGCCGAGTGAGCCAGCCGGTGGCCCATGCACTCTGGGGCCCCAGTCGCTCAGGAACCGAGCCTCATACTCATCTCGATTTTACGTTGAGAAAGAATCGCTTGCTGTGATCTCTGTCCACGACGATTCCCTTAGCGGCGTCATCGGCGATGTTTGGCATGATTCTCACAAAACGGTTTAGGATGGCCAGGATGATTGAAGATGCCTTGCCTTGGGAGGACGCTCGGTATTCGGCAGTGTCCACATGGATGTACAAACACCATCCATCCGTCGCACCAGTAAATATATTGCCAGTAATAACTCGACCATCTGACAGCCGACAGTCATCGGGAAGTTTGGTCGTGAATTCAAACGAATGGGATTCACCGGCTTCCAATGTGAGATTTGATGCCAGGATTTTCTTGTCGTAATCACGGCGTTTGTTGGATGTGGAGGAATTCGGGCGGCGTACTTTCATGCACTCCTGAAGGGATATTGAGATTTCATCGGCGATAACTCTCTTTTCACCACCGGTGACGGTGATGTCAAAGCCAATCGTGTCGCCTTGCCAAATATCAGCTTGCTGCGACCCGATCGTGAAAATGCAGCCCGATACAGTCAATGTCTGCTCTGTTGAATCCAATGTCTGCTCTGTTGAATCTGACATCAGGATTCCTTCGCCGCCACCTGTCACCTTCTCCACTGCGAACGCTGCCCAATCATGGAGGCGTTTGGCTTCGCTCAGCGAACCACGAAAGATGTACTCGTCACCGGTATTGGTCGTGATCACGAGGCGCTTCCGAAACAGCCCTTGCTGCTGGACCTGACTGATTGCCCGAACTGGCAACTCGACTACGGTTTCCGATCCTCCCAGCCGATCGAAGACCAAGTGAAGTTCTCCGTCCACACCGAGCAGGTTCAATGCCCCCTCGACGGTGAATCCTCGTTGGTCGTGCGAGCAGGTCGGACCTTCGGCCAGCAAGCGTCCCGAGGGGAATTCCGTTGGTGCGGCAAGGGGAATTTCAGACCATTCGGGTGTAATTTCGGGAGCGAAGACAGAGATCTTGGTGACGAACAGGTGTTGGTCGCTCAGCTTCGCCGTCGCCTCGGATTCCGATTCGGCTTCTACGCAGCCACGCAAGGCGTTTCCCGAATTGTCCATGCCTTCATAAAGGAACGCCTTCATTGGTTTGTTCTCATCCTCACTTTGAAAAGAATTGAACCATCCATATGATTCCAGTCAGCAACAGCCTGACACACTCAATGTTTGCTCTGTTGAATCTGACATTAGAATTCCTTTTTGTCTCTCGCCAAGTTGATCTGCGGCCACGGACGGTGCGGCGGGACGCCGAGCGTCTCTCCAAGCTTGAACACGAACCACCCCAGTCTCCCCACCCCAGCCCCGGCGTTCAACTCACCGGCGGTAACCGCCAGATCCGAACCACGGTACCGCCCCTCGCTCGCGGCGGGACTCCGGTTATCGCGGGGGCGGGTGGAGGCGAGATGACGGCTACTTGGAGATCTTGCAGTTGGGCAACGAATTCTTCAGGTCGGCTACGCCCGCGTCGGTGACCTTGGTGTTCGAGAGGAAGAGCATCCGCAGGTTGGTCAGACTTTTGAGATACACCAGTCCCGCGTCGGTGATCGGGGTGTTTTCGAGGTTCAGGAACCGAAGTCCCTTCAACGCCTTCAAGTGCGCCAGCCCTCCGTCGGTGATGTTGGTGTGGTCGAGTGCGAGAGTCTCAAGGTTGGTTAGCCCCTTGAGGTGCACCAGCCCCACGTCGGTGATCTGGGTGGGCAGGCCAAGCTCTTCCAGGTTGGTGAGTCCCACAAGATGCACCAGTCCCGCGTCGGTGATCTTGGTTCCAGTGAGGTTAAGCCTCTTTAGATTGCTAATCCCCTTCAAATGCAGCAGCCCCGCGTCGGTGATCTTGGCGTAGTAGAGGTTAAGCGACTGCAGGCTAGTCAGGTCCTGGAGATGCAGCAGCCCCGCGTCGGTGATCTTGGTACCGACGAGGTTGAGGTTCTCCAAATTGGTCATCCCCTTAAGGTGCACCAGTCCCGCGTCGGTGATCTCGGTGGCGCGGAGGTTGAGGTTCTGCAACTTGGTCATCCCCCTGAGGTGCACCAGCCCCGCGTCGGTGATCTTGGTGCCGAGGTGCAGCTTCCGCAGGTTGCTCAACCCCACAAGGTACACCAACCCTGCGTCAGTGATCTGGGTGCGGAAGAGGTTGAGTTCGACGACTCTACCCTGGTCATCCTGCTCGATCTGTGCTCCCAGTTCCTTGAGCGCGGCAACAGGGTCCACGTCAGCCTTGTTGATCTTGCAGTTGGGCAGTGCCGTTTGTAGTTCGGCGATGCCCGCGTCGCTAATCTGTTTGGGCAGGACCAGCCCTTGCAAGTTAGTCAATCCTTTGAGGTGCACCAGCCCCGCGTCGGTTAACTGTCCGGCGCCAAGAAGGCCGAGACTCTGCAGCTTGACCAGCCCCTTGAGATGCCCCAACTGAAGGTCCGTGATGTTAGAGGAATTGGTGAACTGTACGGAGACAATTGGCTTTAAAACGATTTGTTTTCCTTGTGTGGTGACCGATGCCCCATGTTTCTCCAGATACCTTTTAGTAATCAACACATGTCGACGTGAGGTGATCTGGCACGCTGGCAGCGTTTTCTTCAACGCAACCAAACCCTCTTCCGTGATCAAAGTGTTAAAGAGTGAAAGTCTTTGAAGTCCAGTGTGAGCAATCAGGTGTTCCAGTACTGCATCGGTGACATCCGTGTTCATTAGGGTAAGAGACCTCAGGTTGTTCAGCCCTTTGAGGTGTACCAGCCCCGCGTCGGTGGTTTCCCCGGGCAGGCCGAGTGTCTGCAGCCCGGTCAGCCCCTTGAGTTGTACCAACCCCGCGTCCGTGACCTTGGTGTGGGAGAGGTGAAGGCTCGTCAGGTTGGTGAGTCCCATAAGGTGCACCAGCCCGGCGTCGGTGACCTGGGTGCCGAGGCGCAGCTCCTGCAGGTTGCTCAACCCCACAAGGTGCACCAACCCTGCGTCAGTGATCTGGGTGCGGGAGAGGTGAAGGCTCGTCAGGTTGGTGAGTCCCATAAGGTGCACCAGCCCGGCGTCGGTGACCTGGGTGCCGTCGAGGCGGAGTGTCTGCAGTGTGGTCAGATCCTTGAGGTGCACCAGTCCCGCGTCGGTGATTTGCCAGTCTATAAGGCGCAGTTTCGTGGGTGGCTCGATTGCTCTCAGGTAGTGCTTCAACCCAAGGTCAGTCGTTGCCTCTTTGGGAACGGTTAACGCCTTGAGTTTCATTCCCGAAAGTTGAGCAAGTCCCGCGTCGGTGAGTTTCTTGTTGTACTCAAGGCTGAGATTCTGCAGGTTGGTCAGCCCCTTGAGGTGCACCAGCCCCGTGTCGGTGACGTTGGTTCTCCGGAGGTCGAGCCACTTCAGGTTGGTCAACCCCTTGAGGTACACCAGCCCCGCGTCGTTGATCCGGGGGGTGAAGGAGAGATTGAGCTGCTGCAGGTTGGTCAGCCCCACAAGGTGTACTAGGCCCGTGCCGGTAATCCGGGGGCTGATGGGTGTGAGCGTCTCTAGATTGGTCAACCCCTTCAGATGCACCAGTCCCGCGTCGGTGATCTTGGGTCCGAAAAGGAAGAGAGACCTCAGGTTGGTCAGCCCTTTGAGTTGAACCAGTCCCGCGTCGGTGACCTCAACACCATCGAGGAAAAGCTCTTGCAACCCGGTCAGCCCCTTGAGGTGCAGCAGCCCCGCTTCCGTGACCTTGGTGCGGGAGAGGTTAAGGCTCGTCAGGTTGGTGAGCCCCATAAGGTGCACCAGCCCAGCGTCGGTGATCAGGGTGGACCTGAGATTGAGTTCGATGACTCTACCCTGGTCATCCCGCTTGATGCGGGCTCCCAGCTTCTTCATCTCAGCAACAGGATCGGCGACAGCCACTTGAGCAGGCGGCTTGTCGGCCTTGGGTTCACTTCCGGGTGCCGACTTGGGTTTTGGCTTGATTACCGGATCTGCATCCACTTTCGGTTGTGGCGTATCTGCGACAACGTTCTCGGCCTTCACCTGAGGGCTCTTTGGCGGCGTCGGCGGTACTGCCGCAGTGGGTGGACTCGCTTCAGACTCCGAAAAAGGAGACGGTGGTTCTGTTTCGGAATCGCATCCAACCAGTCCCACGACCAACAGCAACCCCACCAGAACTCGCATCACATCCCTCCAGGCTCGGACACGTTCCCCCCAGTCTCCCCACCCCAGCCCCGGCGTTCAACTCAGGGGCGGTAACCGCCAGATCCGAACCACGGTACCGCCCCTCGCTCGCGGCGTGACTCCGGTTATCGCGAGGTGGCGGTGGCGAGATGACCGCTACTTGTAGATCTTGCAGTCGGGTAATGCCTTCTGCAGGTCGGCAACGCCCGCGTCGGTGATCTTGGTGTCGCCGAGGCCGAGCGTTTGCAGGCCGGTCAGCCCCTTGAGATGTACCAACCCCGCGTCGGTGATCTTGGTGCCGCTGAGGACGAGCTTCTGCAGCTCGGTCAGCCCATTGAGATGCACCAGCCCCGCGTCGGTGATCTGGTTGCGGTTGAGGTTGAGGTTCTGCAGGTTGGTCAAGCCCTTGAGATGCACCAGTCCCGCGTCGGTGATCTTCCAGGATCCGAGATTGAGGGAGGTGTCTGTCTCCAACACTGCGAGATAGTGCTTCAATCCCAAGTCGGTCTCATTTCAGTTCCTCTTCCCAGCGAGCGATCTCTGAGTCAAACCGTTCGTGCATTCCGGCCAGATCACGCTC
>JASMKJ010000552.1 GCA_030749275.1 Acidimicrobiales bacterium | reverse complement strand
CGACTCCACAAGGACGATCCTTGGCTAAACAGATTGCAACTAGTTGCGATCTAGTTGTTTCGAATTATGCGACTGGCGTGATGGAGAAATTCGGACTCGGCTACGACGACCTCGTCGCAACACGACCCGACGTAATCGTTGGCGCTATCAGCGGATATGGCAACTACGGTCCCTACCGCCACTACCTCGGTTACGGACCGACAACAGCGCCCCTCTCCGGCCTCTCGTCGATGACTGGATATGAGGGCGGTCAACCCGAAGAAGTGGGTATCTCCTTGGGGGACCCGGCCGCGGGTATAGCAACCGCCCACTTGCTCATAGCGGCATTGATTGCCCGCCGGAGAACAGGAGAAGGACAATTCATTGACACCTCGTTGTGGGAGGCCACAGCTTCCAGCGCGATTGAAGGTTGGACTCAGCAAATTCTCACTGGCTCCCAACCGGAGTTGTGTGCCAATCGGGATCCGCTAATGGCACCCCACAATCTCTACCGTTGCGCGGGCCCCGATGACTGGGTGGCCGTCTGTTGCAGCACCGAAGATCAGTGGCAAGAGTTGGCAAAACTTTTGGATATTCAGGCAGAAAAATTTGCGACGCAGGCTTCCAGAAAACGAAACGAAGACGACCTGGACACTCTGATTGAAAAGTGGACAATCATCCGCGACAAATGGGAAGTCACACAGCTATTGCAAGAGGTAGGCGTACCTGCCATGCCTTCCTTAGACGTTCAATCACTGGAGACAGATCCCCACCTCAACCATCGTGGGTTTATCGAACGGCTTGAACATCCCATCGTCGGCAAAATGGCGCACACAGGTATCCCCTGGCTCCTAAGAGACGGGCCTAATGGAGTTAGAGCACCAGCGCCCATGCTTGGTCAACATACTGACGAAATCCTGTCGTCCCTTTTGCGATTAAGTACTGGCGAAATACAAGACTTACGAGACGAAGGGGTCCTTGGCTAGTCACTGGCAGGATTAGCAAAGCGTCCGACGTACGCAGACGAATAGCCGGGTGGAGAGGACCAGGTAACCGCGGCGAGTCTTTGGCGACACTCAGCCCAAGCGCGGTACTGCAGGTCCTCGGCTGAGTATTCAAATGGATCCTGAAGACGTCCTTCCAGATCGCCCCCCCGTTCAAGGGGATGATCGGCCAGCCACTGTGTAGCCAGCCGCCAAGCCGTCTCCGGTTTCACCACATCCCTATAACCCAAGTCTGTGATCGTGGCTCGAATATCGAGCACTCGATGAGAACTTGACCAACTGGTCAACAGGGGACGAGCAGAGGTTGCAACTTCATGGGGTAACGACACGATTTCCCAGCTATGACCGAGCTCATCGGCAACGATTTCAGCGATCTGTCTGATAGTGAACAGCTCTTCGTCTGAGACGTTGTATATCTTTCCTACCGCTGCGGATGGCCGGTCCACAGCAAGGAGGGTCGCATGGGCAGCGTTTTCCACCCAGGCCTGGCTTTTCACCGTCAATCCACCATCGGGAACGATCAAGAATGGGCGCTTGTCAAGAGCACGGCGAACTATGGGCCACTCGCGAGGAAGTAACTGTCGAGGACCATACAACTGCGGATACCTCAAGTGAATGGCTTCTGGATGAACCAAAAATACCTCTTCTTCGGTCTCCCGAATTCGACGCAATTTCACAAATTGTTCCTGATTATCGACCAGTTGGGAGCCGTGGCGAAGCGGCACAGGCATTCCTTCAGGGAAAAGATCATCGGGATTTGCGAATCCCTTGTAGACGCCGACACCGCCGATGGACACAAAATGCCCCACTTTTCCTCGAAGCAGTTGAGCAAGATCCCGCAACCGCCCGTACATCACCACAGCTAGATCAAAAGTCCTATTTCCTAGATCCGCAGAGGTTTTGTCAACGTTGAAAGGGTCAGTATGGATGTGTTCCACTTCCGGCCCGATTAGGTCAGTCTCGTGTCGACCGGTGTGAAGAATCGTGACCTGAAACCCGCGGTCCACAAGCCCGTTCACCACATAGGGCCCAGTCGGACCCGTCCCACCAATAACTAAAGCAGTGTTCATTTACCCATTCTCGCCGCTGAGTTCTTGATGAGGTAGGAAAAAGTGGCTTGATGTACGGTAGCTTTCTCTGAAAGTTCCATCGAAATGGGGGTACACACAGTGTCAACCAAAGCAGGTGACCGTCTCGACTTTGACGGTGGCGTTCAAGTCATCGTGACTAAAGGCGGAGAAGGCGACATCACACATAGTGACGGCGGCGAAGGTCTGAAAGTTGGAAAGCGCTATCAGGACGAAGACACCGGAATCGAAGTGCTAGTCACCAAGCCGGGTGAGATCACACTGCAGTGCAACGGCAAAGACATGCAACTGCAAGAACCGAAGAAAACCAAGTCAGCCGACTAACTCATCGGCGTCTAACGAAAAGGGAGGATCGCTCTGCAGGCCGACTCGGTCACTGTTGCCTCCTCTGCTGAGGGACGTGTCGTCACCATGACTCTGCCCGGCGGACTCCTTGAGACGCGCACTGCATCAGAGATCAGCGAGGCTTGCGAACGCTTGCAAGAGGATCGAAATATTCGTGTACTGGTGCTTCGATCCAACGCGGAAGATTTCTGTTCGGGCCTAGCCGATGAATTTGACCGCTATGCGGTTTCCCCCGATCCAGCGGCAGCGTTGTCCAGGCTGCGAATCCCACTAGTGGCTTTGCTATCCGGGGAATGTTCATCTGGTGGATTAGAAATCGCCCTCGCGTGTGACATTCGAATAGGAACGCCCGATAGCCGGTACTCACTCAGAGATCCATTGAGTGGCTCACTTCCGTCTTGGGGTGGAACTCAACGATTACCACGAGCGATATCGCTTGGTCGCGCGTCGGCGATGCTGCTACTAGGTACAGAAATCGATGCCGCGACTGCCCAAACTTGGGGCTTGATCCATTCCTTAGCTGACGATCTCGAAGCCTCAGCAGACAGCACTGTTGATGCCCTTTTGGCCTGCGGTCCCTTGGCGATAGAAATGGCAAAGGAAGCCATTCATCGCGGAAGCGAACTTCCCTTGCGAGATGGGTTGCGCCTCGAGGGTGACCTCAACCACCAATTAGCGGCCACCGAAGATCGCGCCGAAGGTTTAAGCGCGTTTTTTGCCAAACGGCCACCTGATTTTTCCGGACGATGAACGATTACTGGCTTCCTGAAAATCTAAACGAACGGGGGAGAGAACTCGCGGCGATCATCACAAACCGTATCGGTGACGACGTGATAGGAGCGGTTGATCATTGGATCGAGATGCCGGAGCGGCTGGCAGACAAGCCAACCCGGCCTGAAGCTGCGAGAAGCTGGGGCGAAGGGTTCCTATGTCTCGATCTTGGACCTGAAGATCACGACACCTGGGGCAGATTTGAAGAGCTCGCCAGAAAAGACGACGACCCCGAATCAGTTGCTCGAAGAGCACAGGTGTGGAGGCTTCCGGTCACTCCTTACCGAGAAAACCCCACACCTCTTCCACCAAACGATCTAGGTCGATGCACTAGTACTGTCGAACCAAGGACCCTCAGAATCATTGACTTAACATCAATGTGGGCTGGGCCGTTGTGCACAGAGCTCCTCGCGAGGGCCGGAGCTGCCGTTGTCAAGATCGAACCGTCCTCTCGACCCGATGGACTCCGCCACGGAGACGGAGATGAGGGACCGGGGAATGCACCGATGTTCGTAGAACTCAACGGTTCAAAAGAAATCGCGGATATCGACCTTCGTCGTTGCTCCGAAGGTGGTGAATTTCATCAACTCGTTCGATCCGCGGACTTGGTCATCACATCCCTGTCGCCGAGAGCTAACAACAACCTCGGCGTCACGTGCGACGAACTCAGGTCTATCAACCCTGACATCGCTCTCCTTTCAATTACGGCATTCGCATTTAACAGCCCCGAAACTGATTGGGTTGCCTACGGCACAGGAGTTCATGCCACCTCTGGTTTGGGATGGAGGTCGGGTCAACCACTCACACCTGCGTTCTCCTACCTCGATCCCATAGCCGGACTGGAGGCTTGCGCTGTCGCGCTCGGACAAGCGATGAGAGACGCACCGCAGTTCTGTCGCGTGTCGCTGGACCGATCTGCGCACGCTTTCAGGGGGCTGCCATGAGTGACAAGGTCCGCCTCTCTTTTTCGGATCAAGGCGTAGCAACAGTCACGATTTCGAATCCTCCACTTAATATTTATGACCTAGACATGAGAGATGGTCTAATCGAAGCCATCAGCGCGGTCCGAGACAACCCCGATGCTCGAGCGCTCCTGCTGTGCTCAGAAGGCCGAAACTTCAGCGCTGGAGCGGACCTTTCCGAATTCGGGTCGGCATCTTCGATCTTCGAGGCCCGAAGAATCAGATGGGACAGAGATCCATGGTTGCCGCTACTGGCTCTATCGGTGCCCACAGTTGCTTCTCTGAAGGGTTACACCATGGGTTCAGGTCTGGAAATGGCCCTGTTGTGTGATGTCCGCGTCGCTGCGAATAACACTGTGCTAGGACTTCCCGAGACCAAACTCGGCATGCTTCCAGCGGCTGGCGGAACACAGAGCCTTACACGAATTCTCGGCCCTCACGCCGCATCACCACTGATCCTGACAGGTCGAGACATCGAAGCGTCTGAAGCGCTAGACCTTGGAATTGTCACTGAGTTAGTTGATCCAGCAGAGCTCGATCAGGTGTCTGAACGTACCGCTCACCAGTTGGCGCTCATCGACCCGGCGATAGCGATGAAGCTCCGTCGATGTCTTGCGGCAGCAAATGATCTACCTCTCAGCCTCGGACTGGAACTCGAACGACAGTTGGCCATCACGAAGTGAAATCTGAGACAACCCGGAGACGCTGCCCAACAGTCGCAGTCCAAATATGAACTCGACCGACCGGTGCCCCTTATTGCTCGACAGTTGCCACAAAAACCACGCCGCTCTCCTCAAGTTCAGCAAACTCGTCTTCCGACACGCCCAACTCAGCGAGAACCTCGCGCGAATCTCCACCGGTTGAATTCAAGCTGGTCGTTACCTCGGTCGCCGCGTCACTAAACATCCACATGGGAGCGGGTTGTCTCACCTGACCCAGACCAGGCGCCGCCTGCTCGGTGATCAAACCCAGATGCTTGATAGTCGGATCCTCGTGAACTTCACGCCGAGTGACGACCTTCCCCGCGGCGAAGTCATGTTCCTCGAAACGAGCCAAAACTTCCGCTGTCGTGTACTTGGCCACCTCCGAACTCACTTCCGCAATCAACTCAGGCAAATTAAGTACACGGCCCAATGCCTCCGAAAACCTTTCATCCGTTAACCAGTCGGTTCGCTCCAAGGCCAGACACAACCCATCCCAAGGAGGCAGCATGATGCCGGTAGCGATTTCACCGTCAGCGGTCTCCAAGACAACCAAAAAAGATCCCGGAGCTGATTCAAGCCATGGAGGCATCTGGTCCAACGGAATCGCCGGATTAAGTTCCGCGTGGGCCGCAGCAAGACCGTCTGGCCAAAGAAAAGCGAGTCCGGCGGCAACCATTGGTATGTCCACCCGCTGCCCGCGTCCCGTTTTCTCCCGCATATACAACGCGGCTAACACACCCTGAACGAGGGCATTAGCGGAAGTTTTGTCGACCACGACCTGTCGAACCAGATCACCTCGACCTTCGCGGTCCCTTTGATAATCAACCATCCCCAATTTTGCTTGAACGACGTAGTCGTACGCGGGTAGGTGCGCCTCAGGCCCTTCGGGACCGTGTCCAGTAATCGCTCCATAAATGATGCCGGGATTGACATCTGACAAGGCATCGTAGGCAAGACCCAGTCCCTCAGCTTTTCCAGGACGCATGTTGTGAATAAACACGTCCGCGCCGGCCACAAGATCAAAAAGCAATTCACGCCCTCGATCCGTTTTTGCATCTATTGCACAGAAGCGCTTTCCACGGTTCAGCGAGTAGAAAATGCTGTTGACCCCATCGGGTCCAGGGCCTAATCCGCTCGCCCGCAGAGGATCCGGACTATCAGGACTCTCTACCTTTACGACTTGTGCACCGAGTTCCGCCAACATCATTCCGGCCATGGGTCCTGAATAAATAGAAGTAATTTCGACGACTTTGATTCCGGCAAGGGGGCTATCTGTTTGGTTCGTCATACCCCAGAAACTAGCCGCATCTGGGCTGTTTAACGACCGTTAACTCAATACAAGCGGGTGAGAGGTTCGGGTCCTGTAGCGCCCACGTCTCAATCTATGAGGTAGTGCTACGAGACCTCAAAGATCAAACGAAAGTCGAAAAATCGCTGAAATGAAAAGGCTCGGCCCTTTTGGCGGTTAAGGTCCTCTGCGTCATGAATACCGCCATCCTCAGACAACAAGCACGTACTGCTGTGATCGAAGGCCGAAATGCGGGTCTAGGAATGGACGAGCCCGTCACCATGAAAGATGGATCAGTAGGTGTGACGATGCGATTCAAGGGTCGAACTCGTAGCTTGCGCTTCACCGAGGAGATGTCAAATTCTGGAGCAATTGACATTTGGGTCATGCACCCGTTCCAGGGAGCTATTTCTTGGAGACTCGGCATGATGAGAGCTGCGTCCGAGCTCGGAGCCCACATCGACAATCTGAAGCAAGTCACCCACCGCTAAGCCCCGAGCGTTACTCGACTTCCTCCCCGCTCAGCACGTGCAGCTACCAGCAAGGACTAGGTGACTAATTGGGTCGGGGTCGTTGCTAGCCTCAACTAAGGGATCTGCGATGCGACTAGAGCGTTTAGGCCCAGTGTTTGGGGCCGAGCTAACGAATCTCGATCTGAGTTCGATCACCGCATCGAACGGATTCGATGAAATTAACGACCTGATAAGTGAACACGAAGTATTGGTGATTCGTGATCAGCGTTTGACCGCCGAAGAACAATTGAACTTCGGCCGTTTGTTCGGCGATTTAGAAATATCGCCCTTTTCACCAAGATCTGCCACTCAACCCGAACTGATCGTGCTTGAAACAAACGCGCAGTCCAAGAAACCACTCACCGATATTTGGCACGCTGACGAGACCTACAAGCTGGAACCTCCCAAGTTCACCATCTTGAAGGCCCTAGTGGTTCCGCAACTAGGTGGCGACACCATGTTCTGCTCGATGCGCGGAGCCTTTGACTTTCTCAGCGACCGCTTGCAGTCGTATCTCACGGGTTTGACAGCTCTTCATGGGTTCGGTCGCTTTCGAGACCTACTGGAAACTGATCTCGCCACCATGCACGAGATCGAAAACAAGTTCCCGCGAGCGAACCATCCCGTGGTAACCCTTCACCCCCAAACCTCGGCAACCGTGTTGTACGTCAACCGACATTTCACCGAACGAATAAACGAACTCCCGGACGAAGAAAGTCGATCAATACTTGAGTTCCTGCTGCAGCAAACCAGTCGGCCTGAAATTCAACTTCGAGTCAAATGGGAACCGGGAACGGTAGTCATGTGGGATAACCGGTCGGTTCAACACTACGCGCCCGTTGACTACTGGCCGCAACGGCGACGGATGGAAAGAGTCACAGTGCAAGGACAGGCACCCATCCCAGCATCGACGGACAACCGAGTGGCACACCACAGGGTGGAAGTTGCCGACGTACCCGCTGAACTCCCAGAACAAGAAGTCACCGAAGCTCGAAACTACGAATTCGATAGAGCTGAGGACCGCAGCCAGTAACGAGCCAGCTACCCGCAACTTGATGTTTGCATTTGAAGGCGGTCGCGGAGAACCCGCCGGAGGGTGGCGCAGTGCTCAGGTATGCAGCTAACGCAAATGTTCGACTACGAAATATCTATCCGGTACAAGGCGGCGGCGTTATCTTGAAGAATTGCCTGAATGTCTGCGTCATCCAATCCTTCGAAAGCCTGCATAAGTTGAATGTCGTCTCTGGGATAAAGACACGTCGGATGAGGAAAATCGGTTTCGAACAAGAGGCAGTGTCGCCCAAGGAACTCAACTGTCGGTTTGATGGTCGCTCGTTCAAACCAAAAACACCCGAAGAACTGCCGTCTGAAATATTCGGACGGAAGTAACGACAACTCAGCGAGCTCATTGGGTGCCGTTTCGGCCATCTGATGATCAAGGATCTCAAGGAAGAAAGGCAGCCAACCGACCCCGCTCTCCACAGACACAAATTTCAATTCTGGGAAGCGTTCCGGGATCCCCGAGTAGATGAGATTGCCGATTGTTCGAGCGTTCCCCATGAACAAATTTGCCGAACCAACGGCAAGCTTGCGCTCCTCACCAAATGAGGGCCAGGGAGCACGACCGAAGAAGTCCATGTTCCCCTTCGAGGAACCGATGTGAAAGTTCACAGGCATATCGAGATCCGAACATGTTTGCCAAATGGGATCCCAGTGCTTTGTCCCCATGTCGGGAAGCCCAGCTTCTTCGGGATTGGCGCAAGTCACTATTCCCCTGAGCCCGTTTGCATGAGCTCGTTCGATTTCACGTACCGCTGCGTCGAGGTTCCACCAAGGCAATAGAGCCATGCCGAATACCCTCTCGCCCGTATCTGTTTGAAACTCGGCCAAAGCGTCATTGTAGATTTCGACGCTGAGTAGCCGCAAAGCTTCATCAGGGGA
>JASMKJ010000551.1 GCA_030749275.1 Acidimicrobiales bacterium | reverse complement strand
GGACATGGATGTGGGTGATGGCTGCACCTGCTTCGGCGGCAGCAATCACGTCATTCGCGATGGCTTCCGGGGTGAAAGGCACCTTGTCCGACTTTCCAACGGTATCCCCTGCACCGGTAACGGCACATGTGATGAAAACTTCAGGCATTGTTGTCCTTTCTAGCTACGGAGAAAGCTAGTGAGTGTTGGAGTCCGGGTACGAAATGTTGCAAAACGCGCATTCTCGAGTACACCTCGTCAGAGTCCAGGTAAGTACCGCGTAGATGTCTAGCGCCTTCAGTGGAATCAAACGACTCTCGACCATGTAAGACACGGCGATTGTCGAAAGCAATTAGATCACCGGGACGTAACTCATAACGGATCTGAAAGTCATCGCTGTTTGCAACGTGACCAAATCTTTGTATAGCGAAATACGCATCACTTATCTGCTCTTGTGGCATAGCAGGAAAGCCGCGAACAGGATGGAACGCTCGAAACGTCCATGGGACTCGACCATCACCCCTGTCAATTATCGGGCCTGTCCACCGGTGATCATGGTTCGTATCTCGATTGAAAAATATCCATTCATTTGCGAGAAGGGACTGCAGCACTTCTGGCTCGTTTTGCTCCAAGTGTCGGACCACTGCCAGCCCATCGGTCATCGTTGAGTGACCCCCTGCCACCGTGTTCTCCTGGCAATGTAAAAGCTGAAATCCCGGAGGAGTCTCTCTTGATGGGAGGTCACTGTGGGCCGGCAACCGAACATCGGTATTTGCTGTGGAGTTGGGGTCGAGGTCGACACTTACATGCCAAGTCAACCCAAAGTTCGAATCGCGCAAAACCCCTATTCGCCTCCCAACTAACTCAACAACATCGATATCAGTAGGCAGAGAAACCAAACGCGCTAGACCAAATTCGAGAAGATCGTGGAGCCACTTCGCTAAAGCTGCGTCCTCTTGTAGAACCAGCGGCCCTTCGTGAGTTGGGGGCTCCGGAAGATCCCGGGATTTCCAAACTCGCGGATCGGGCAATAAAGCAAAAGGTTGGTGTAGTCCGTCCGCCACGTGTCTCAGCCAGCCCGGATGAAAGGTTGCTCGACGGCCTTCAGGATGAAAGTCGACAACCAAAGCCCCATCTTCAACGAACGCAGCTCCCAATCGGGTGTTGAGGTCTAACTGCACAACATCAAGATCGTTCTCTTTCGACCGCGGGTCTATCCCAGCGGGACCGGGAGAGTTCTCACGCAGCCACAAGGGATGACACTCCAGTTTTTGTCCGTCCGACCAAATAACCAATGCCCCGCCGCTAGACGTGAGCGAAACAGAATCAAGGGGTACCCATTCATATTTGTAATAGTCAGGGGTCAGGAAATCAGCCACACGGCACTCCTTTATTCAAGGCAGCAGAGAGCGGATGCTCCCGGCGGCTGATCAACGACATCAGGATGTCCATGGTCCATCAGGCAGTGTCATTCGATAACCGTACTCAACGAAAATTAACGCGTTGACCATGCTTGACAAGTGACGACGTACTCCGAATCTCGTAAGTTTTGGTAATGGTTAAACGCGACGTCTACACCCATGGGCATCAACCTGCTGCAGTTAACCAACACGCCAAGAGAACCGCAGAAACGTCCGCAGCGTTTTGCCGCCACCTGATCTCGTCGACTTCTCGGGTCCTCGACGTGGGGTGTGGTCCTGCATCAATCACCATTGGCTTAGCAGAATGGGCC
>JASMKJ010000550.1 GCA_030749275.1 Acidimicrobiales bacterium | reverse complement strand
TCGGAAACATCGGCCTTGAGGTAGCGGTTCGGGCCGCTAGTTTCGGTCTTTCAATTCACGCACTAGAGCGAAACGGACGGGATCCCTCAACCCAAGAGACGATCGACCAGTTGGATGTGCGGCTTCATGAAACTCAACAGGAGCTACTCAAGGCTGTCGATATCGTCTCATTACATCTTCCCCTGACTGATGAGACGCTAGGGATGGTCAACACTGAGTTCCTTTCGAATCTGACGCAGGGCGCTATGTTGATCAACACTTCCCGCGGCGACTTGGTCAACGAGAGGGATCTGGTCCAAGCCATGACGGAGCGTGACATTCGGGTGGGATTGGACGTCTACCCATCAGAACCGACATCTGGGAGCAGCGAGTGGCACACATCTCTCAGCAATCATGCGAATTTCGTCGGTACCCATCACATAGGAGCCTCGACTGATCAGGCGCGACAGGCCATAGCTGATGGTGTTCTGGGAGCAATCACCGAATACGAAGTTGGGGTTCCGTCTAACTGTGTGAACCTCGCCAGCAGGCCGCTCGGCGAATGCGCGATTGCAGTTCGCCATAAGGACGAAGTTGGGGTTCTGGCGGGCGTTTTGGCCGGCCTTCGTAGTGCCGGCATCAATGTTCAACAAATGCGTAACGAAATTTTTGAAGGTGAAGGGCCAACCGCCGCTATCGCAACCATTCGCGTGTCTCAGACCCCTACTCCGCAGATAATCGAGGCCCTTGAATCACTCGAGCATGTCCTCCGCGTTGATGTATTGGGAACCTCATGACCATTAACTGTCACCTTCAAGGCCGAAGGTTCGCCACCGCCTTACGCTGCCATTCAACGGTGTTCACTACCTGATTGAACGTAAAGACATGCAGGCCTTCGACCTGGAGAGGTTTGAGATCGGTGGCGAGCGGTACGAGCAGTTTGTTCGGGTCGTAGCCTCCCGGCGCGAACATTCTCGCGAGCGCCGTCCGGTTCTTCTTGAGGAATCGCAAAGAAGCGCCCACTCCCAGACGTGCTCCAACGGTCAAAAGCTTCGTCCGCTCAACCGCTCCTGGGACACCCAGATGGACAGGGAGCGTTAGGCCAGTGTTCCGCTCCTCAGTCAACCACGCACGAATGAGATCAGGGTCGAAACACATCTGGGTTGCCGCGTGACCCTTAACCTTGGCGGCAGCAAGAAGTGTCTGTTTGTGGC
>JASMKJ010000549.1 GCA_030749275.1 Acidimicrobiales bacterium | reverse complement strand
GGGGTCTGATTTGCCTCGGCTGCAGCTTCTGAAAGCCCAGGCACCTCTTCTGAGAAGGTGAGTCCGTAGTATTCGTCTACCGTCATCGGCTTCCCCGGGTGCAAGCGACTCTCGAAGTGTTCTCGCACTCCTAGCTCTCCGTCGGGATCTATGCGCCATGAAAGATCCATCCAAAATTCGTTTTCTTCCCAGACCTCACCAGGATTGAATTCGTGGGTACGGGAATCATTGTCCATTGATTCCCCCTCAAGTTCCGCGAATCGACGCATGACAGGTTGTCGAAATCCGATCCAGCGCCCCGCGTGAGTCTCGAATGAAGCAAGATCGTGACGCTCTGAACCGACACCCATAGGCAGGACATAGTCGGCAAACAATGCCGTTTCGGACCACGTCGGGGTCAGCGCTACATGACATTCCACCTTGGAGGAGTCAAGGAGGGCTTCTATCCAACTGAAGCCGTCAGGGTTCGTCCATACGGGGTTGTAGACGCGAGTGAAGTATGTATCTAATTTACCTCGCTTTTCGTTTAAGAAATGTGGGAGAAGAATCGACATCTCGTGATAACTCAGCGGGTACTCACGCGGCCATGACATCTCGTTCCAATGCTCAATTTTTTGAGTTCCAAGAGGAGCATTCGGTTTGAATTTGTTCCATCCGTTACCGTTCGTTCCTCCGACCGTACCCACAGAGCCCGTTAGAACGTTTAAGAAGAATAGGCATCGCGCTGTCTGCCACCCACCGAGGTTTCCGGCGCCCGCCGCGCGCCAGTTGTGGGAGGCGAATTTTGTGGGGTGAGCCCCAATGATCGACGCGATCTGCCTTATCTGTTCCGCCGGCACTCCTGTTACGTATTCAGCTCTTTCGGGGGTGTATTCCTTGTATTCATCAAGTAATGCCTGTTCGACGAGTTCGAAGCTGACCTCTAAATCGGGGCGGGTTTCAGCGAGATATGTTTCCCAATTGGTCCATTTGCGAACAAATTCTCGCTGCCAAGTACCGTTCTCCAACAAGAGTCGGGCCAAAGCCAAGAGAAGAAACGGTTCTGTTCCTGGCCACGCTGGCAGCCAATGGTCAGCCTTCGAGCCTGTGTTTGAGAGCCGGGGGTCCACGCAGATGACAGTGGCTCCTTTTTCCTGCGCCTCAATGATGCGTTGCGCGTGTGGATTGAAATAGTGACCTGCTTCAAGATGTGAAGAGATCAAGAAGATCACTTTGGCGTTGGCGTAGTCGGAGGAGGGACGGTCATGTCCCATCCAAGACTGATAGCCAATCCGAGCGTTCGAGGAGCAGATATTGGTATGGCTGTTGTGACCGTCGATTCCCCATCCCTGCAACACGCGCTCGGTGTACCCATCCTCGCCGGGACGACCAACGTGATACATGATCTCATCGCGTCTGTCCTCAAGTAAGGCTGTTCGAATCCGCTGTCCTATCTCTTCTAAGGCTTGGTCCCACGTGATCTGTTCCCAGGCGCCGCCACCGCGTTCACCAATTCGCTTCAATGGAAACAAGATGCGCTCCGGATCGTCAACCTGATTCAGCGTCGCCGGGCCTTTGGCGCAGTTCCTTCCCCTTGAGGCTGGATGCTCGGGGTTGCCTTCGAACTTTGATATTTGGCCTGTTTCTCGATCAACATATGCAAGTAACCCACACGCCGCTTCGCAGTTGAAACAGGTGGTGGGGATAAGTCGATAACGCCGTTCGACCTTTCGTGGCCATGCTTTAGCGTCTAACTCGGTCCAGTCATGCCATAGGTCGTGCGGGGGATAATTAGTA
>JASMKJ010000548.1 GCA_030749275.1 Acidimicrobiales bacterium | reverse complement strand
GGGCCGACAAGTCAACCAGGTATCGCCGAGTTGAGGCTCATTGGTGCGGGATCGAGCCGTTGGACCTCGGGTAGGGCCTGTTCTGCGAACAAAGCCATGCTCCTAGCTGCTTCGGCGTGGCTCATTCCGCCATATCGAAATACACCCATGATTTCCGATGTTCCGAATTGTTCGGCCAGTTCGCTAATCTTCTCCACCACCATTTCAGGGGTGCCCCATGGATGACGAGCGAAAAAGCCGTCAAGGAACGGGGTGGGGTCCGATCGCAGTGCTGCTGCCCGTTGGGCGTAACCCTCATAGCCGCTGATCCCGTCGAAATGCGTGCCCGTCATTTCGTAGTGCCGTAGCGCACTATCGGCATATTCCCGCATGTACTGCTCTGCGCCTGCACGAGCCTCGCTCTCTGTTTCAGCACAGTAGATCCACAGCGCAAGTTTGGTGTCGGTTGGAGGGAGTCCAGCTTCGCCTCGGAGGCGCATAAATTCTCGCGCCCCTTGCAACGTGAGATCGAGACTGACGGTAGGGATCATGAGTGGCTTCACGTTATTTTTGGCGATGACGGCCATCGTTTCAGGCGATCCTGCCGCGCAATAAAGGGTGTTGGACAGGTCGCTGTCTAGTTGCGGGCGAAGCGTCACGTCATCAACCTGGAAGTGTTCGCCGTGGAAAGTGCAGACGCCGGTGCTTAACAGTTGCCTGAGGATTTGGATACTTTCGTCGAACCGGCCTCGGGCTTCGTTTTGATCGACACCAAGACCGCCATACTCGCGTCGCCCCAAGCCTCGCCCAACGCCGGCAATGAGTTGCCGATCACCCAAAAGAGCATCAAGCATGGCGATGTCTTCAGCCACTCGCACCGGATTATGCCAAGGCAAAACAATCACCATGGTCCCTAGGTCAACATTTTCAGTGACACCAGCCAAGTAGGTGAGCAACTGCAAAGGATTGGTCACCATGGTGTAAGGAGTGAAATGGTGTTCGATGGTCCACACGCTGTCGAAACCTGACCTGTCGGCGAGCTTCGCTATCTCGATCTCCTCATAAAAAATCGACCGGTCACTGGTCTCAGGTCGGGTCGAAACTATCTCACCTCGTTCAGCTGCTTCATAACGGTCCCAGTCCGCGTAGTTCTGACAGAAAATCGTTGCTCCGACGCGCATGACAACCCCTTGCTTCTTGGTGAAAGAAAATAGCCGTTGTTGCTGAGTTGATGCCTACGTTCGACAAACGTCCTACCTGCCTAGTGGACGTTTAGGTCTGTATCTGTGCATGTGCATGCTGTGCTGGGACACCCCCACAGCCGCAGGACTACAGTTTGCTTATTCGGGTATGAAGGTGAAGGTGGACATGCGAATAGGTGTGCTTCAACTAGACGACGTAAGGCTCGGTTTCGAATACAGAGAAGGTGACGGCATCCCCATTGTGTTCATGGGCGGGGTGACTTCGACCACCGCAACCTGGGAACCAGTTCTTGAACGTCTTGAAACCAGCCGCCCGATATACCTGCTGGACCACAGAGGACACGGCCGTTCGTCTCACATTGAAAGCGGCGACTATGCCAACTGGGTGGGGCAGGTATCCGACACCTGCCAATTCCTAGAAAGAGTGAGTGGGCGCAGCGTTGTAGTGGGCCATTCACAGGGCGGAATTCAAGCCTTCTACGCTGCAGGGAAGAAGCCGCAACTAGTGGCAGGACTGTACTTAGAAGACATTGCGCCGCAGTTTGTCGCCAACAAGCGACACGTAGGAAGCGCCTTTATAGGAGCCTTGAAGAACATTGGGGCGGAGCTGGAAAAAGCGCTAGCAGCCGACGAAAAAGGTTCAGAAATGGCCGCCAGGATCGCAGGGGTCTCCCTAGGTGGTGGCATCACCTTTGGAGATGTCAGATCGGATGAACAGCTCCAGATCATGGCCGATGGCGTCCTACAAATGGACCCCAAGATTTTTACGACCTTTTTCGAAGATGACTCTGTTCCCCCCTTTGATCTAGACGACACAATCCGAGCGATCCAATGCCCCGTTCACTTTGCTTGCGGAGTACCCGAGCTAGGTGGGCTGTTCGTTGAGAGTGATTTAGATGATTTTCGAGACAAAGGTTGTGATTTCACTTCGACCAACTTTGAGGGCGTCGGCCATAGTGTTCATTTCGATGCTTTAGAACTGTTTGTAGAAGATCTTGCAGCTTTCCTAGAACTAGTTGACTAGACCTCTGTCATCGAATGCAGGGATGCATCTGGCTTTATCTATACGGGTGGACACGATGCTTGGGGACCCCCGAAGGGGTGGTCCAAGGCCGTACAGCCCTTAATGTTCATGTTCTGGATGGATAGAAGGGAAATGAATGATGGGTTGGGATGAACTGGCGATTGTGTCGTCTCTAGTTACCGGCATAGCCACACTGGGAGTGGCGGTATTTCTTTCGGTGCAGTTACGGGTGCAGCACA
>JASMKJ010000547.1 GCA_030749275.1 Acidimicrobiales bacterium | reverse complement strand
GGCTCTTGGTTGTTTGGCCGTGAAAAAGAGTGCCGCCTCTCCCATTCCGAGTCCAGCGAGGATGCCCACGAGGACGGGTATCTGTTGGACAGCGGTGAGTTCGCCGCGTCCCGCAGGTCCGAGAAGCCTTGCCGCCATTGTGCTGGTTACGAAGCCGATAAACCCCATGAGAAAATGGACGACCAGCATTGTGACAAAGGCGTCTCGAGCGCCCTCGGCTTGATGTTGAATCGAGCTGTCTGACACCTGCGTTTTCTCTTCCCCCTTCTGGATTAGACCATCAAGGGGTTACGAGGAGGACGCCCTCACAGTTGATTCCGGAAGCTCGGAAATCATCGAGACACCGCTTGAGAGAGGGCAATGTCGAACTGCCCGCGTAGGCGATGAGTAGCGTCTGGTCGGCAATTCTTCCCACTCTTGTTGCTTTCGCAGATTCATTGGTTGATCCCGGTGTGGCGACAAGTAGACCGTGCTTACTGGAGTCAAGTTGCCCCTGGAGGGTCTTGCTAAAAGTTTCCACGTCTCTAACGGACTGGTCGAGGAAAATGAGTTCGAGACTTGTTCCGAGGGACGATAATGCGCCGAGGAGACCCTCAGCCAGATCTAAGAACTCCTCTGAGTCTTCGATGCCGGCCATCTGATAGAGGGGTTGGAGGGTGTTGGCAACAGCGCCAGCTGAAAGTGCTGCACCGACCTTCACCAGATCGTCAGCGTCGAATGCACCGTCTCGATATTTGACTTGTTCGACAAACCGTAATGGCAATTCTGAACGTTCGAGGTCTTCGATCGTGAGGATCCGCTGTTCGAAGAAGCGCCTTACGATGACAAGTGCAGTGACGAGGGCCATCCCGAGTAGCAGGCCGAGGAGGCCTCGGGTAACTGGAGATGCTTGTTCGACCTCTAGTGGGATATTGAGCTGGGCCGGGTCAAGCACACCACCTTTTCCATCTAGGTCAAGCTGTGCGATACCTGCAAGTACCTTCTGATGACCGAGAAGTTCACCGTATAGCATGAATGTCTGTACACCCGCTGTCTGAGAGTCTTCCACAATCGCCGACAGGGAAACCATCAGTTCTTCTACCCGTTGTTCGGTTGCCGCCTTGGCCCTTTCCAGATTGTTTCGAAATATTGCTCGGTGGCGCTCAATGATTCGATCAATAATTTCTTGAGAGCGTCTGGATGCTTCCTCTACATCTGGATAGATACCATTGACGATCAGATAATCGCCGATGCCACTAGCCCCAACTATGAGATTGCGGTTCTTGTAGTCTTTTGTATAATTTGTAAGCAGATCATTCTTGGTTTCTGAAATGACCATGTCGATACTGAAGGTGGGGATCAATCCGGTTGGTGCACCAACGAGTGAAGCGAGTTCCCTGTCCCCAGAGGGTCCGGTATAGTAGCTGACCTGCCACATCTTTGGGGCCAGCAATAAAGTGATTGCCGCAATACAAGCACCGACCAGCAAGCCCACGGAGACAATTAACCTTAGTCGACGCTTCAGAGCCGATACGTACTCGGTGAGGGAAGGAGGTTGGGTCATAGGTAATGTGTGGTCCTTTAATATTCAGAACAGTCAATTAGCGGAACTGAGATTCTAGTATGACCTGGGTAGAGTGGATTGTCTGGACATTAGCGGACAGTATCCGATATCCGAATGAGGCCAGTGCGCTCCAAGTGTACGATGTTGTTTAACTCTCTTGTTGGTCGAACTTGTTGTTGAGCGTATTCGGTTCGGCGACCTTTCGTCGGTTTGACCAGTATAGGAACCCCAAATCGGTGTCTGTGTCGTAGCGCAGCCAGCTTGCCTCAAAGGAACGTTGTCAGCGCAAGGCCAGCAGCATGGCTGTGCGTCTCGTAGGAGCGATCGACGATTGGAGTGGCACTCTATGGCAACGGAGAGAACCTCAGTTGTCCCACGTTGGACAGTGGCGGTCGCTGAGTACGCGACTGACAACTCGCCGATTCGCAGCCTTCAAGATCTAACGCTCTAGGCTTCGCATATGAGCGGGCGACAGAGTGGAGTCTCCGATGCTCCAGTCATCCATTGGATGAACCACGCGTCGTACCTGCTTGCCTCTGGGTCGACTGGAATGCTTGTGGCCCCTTGGTTCAGCGGAACTGCTTTCAACGACGGCTGGTCATTGCTGTCCCCGAGCGCGGATTTGCCTGACGATCTTCCGTTCACGCACCTCTGGATCAGCCACGAGCACCCTGATCACTTCAGTCCCCGAGACCTTGCCGCGATTCCGGTCGAGGTGCGGGCCGAAGTCACCGCGATGTACCAGTACACCCGTGATCATCGTGTCGTTGACTTCCTGCGTGGTCTTGGTTTTGCTGAGGTAATCGAGCTTCCGCCCGAACGCGTCGAAGTCGCACCTGGCATTGAGGTCCTGTGTCGGCCGTGGCCCGCGGGTGACTCCTTTCTTGTCACCAGGATGGACGACCGAACGATCGTCAACCTGAACGACTGCGCAATCGACACCGATGGGACCGCAGAGACGATCCGTCAGGCTGTCGACGGACCCGTTGACGTACTACTCACTCAGTTTTCCTACGCTAACTGGGTAGGCAATCCGGAGGAGGTTGAGCTGCGGCGACGCCATGCCTCGAAGAAACTCGAGTGGGTCGAAAGGCAGATTCAAGTGCTCGCGCCCACCTGGGTTGTGCCGTTCGCGAGTTTTGTCTGGTTCTCGCACGAGGAGAACCATTATTTGAATGATGAGGTGAACACAGTTGGAAGTGCTGTCGAGGCGATTGAGGCGCGAACCGAGGCAATTCCAGTCGTCTTGTATCCGGGCGACCGCTGGAGGATCGGTAATGCGCATGATGCCTCGTCAGCGGTGGCTCGGTATGAGCAGGATCATGGTCACACTCGGGGACGTCCGTTGACTTCTTCGACGTCCGTGGGGTTCGAAGTGCTTGAATCAGCAGCTGCAGAGTGCGTGGCTGAACTCGTATCTGTCAACGGGCGAGTTCCCATGTGGTTCGCCGCCCGAGTCGGGCTGGTGCCGCCGGTGTCCGCCTGGCTGATTGACCATGGGACGGCTGTTGAACTTTCGTCCCGGGGACTGCGACAACTAGACGCCCCTAGAACAGCAGTGGATATCGAGATGTGGAGTTCATCACTTCTCTTTGCACTTCAACACGGGTTTGGCGCCTCGGCCCTGATGATCAACGGCAGGTTTCGCGCGCCGCAGAGGGGTGTTGGCAACCCCTGGGTTCGTTGGTGTCGGCTCAGAAACCTGAATACCAGGGGGAGCACGCTCTTGGAGGTTCCGATGGTCGTGTTGCGTCGGTTTGCACGTATGGGCGGCATACGACGGGTCATCGCAGATCGTGTGCCGCGTCCATCGTCGTGAACACGGTTGCACCCAGCTTGTGGGTGAGGTCGCACCAGCAGTTCCTGTCGTAATCCATGTCCGGCGGCGCTCCGGATGTTGACCGTTGTCTGCCAGTGCACCTTGAGAAGACGTGATCGCCGGACCGATGCGGCCTTGGGTGCACTCCGTTGACTGCTTGCTTGGTTAGCGTTCGATCGACCACTCTGGTCGGAGTGTGACGAGTCCTGACAATTCGTTGTCGCTGCCTGGGAGCACATCGAAGCGAAGTGCTGAGCTGACACTGTCGAAGACCTGCAGGAGTTCCGAGTCGCGCAGGGTGAGTGCGACCTCGTAGGTGCCTGGGAGGAGTTTGATGTCGTCGATCCGCATCCGGAAGCAGGCGTCACCTTCGAGACGCCCCGATCGCAGCCCGACATCACGGGTCCCAGGTCCGGAGACGAGCGTGCCGTTGGAATGTGTGATGGAAAGACACACCTGGGCGTCGTCGACTGCTTCGTGCACCGTGACCCCGAACCTGAACTCCACGGCGTC
>JASMKJ010000546.1 GCA_030749275.1 Acidimicrobiales bacterium | reverse complement strand
GGCATTCCAGACAATCCGGTAATAGGAATCAGGAAATAACGCTCAGACATCGCCCTCCAACTCCTGGGCTGATGCCACCTCAAAACCCAGCCCAAGGGCAGCAGGAATTTGGTGGCTATCAAAAGTTAGATAAGTCAAAGGTCGAGGAAGCCGATCGGCGGCCGCAAGATGGAGAGCATCTATCGTGCCCAAAAGAAAGGTGGCGCCTATTTCGACTGCCCGCGCTAAGCATCGTTGGTCGGTAGGAACTACTGCGATTCGCTCCCAATCCTCTCGGAACGTCGACCACAGTCTTCTCTGTTCCTCAAGATCGGACGCGACACGGTGTAACGCCAACTGAACTTCGGTTCGAGCTAACGCCGATGCGCACCACGTCGGGTCAGACTTCAAGTACTCGTTTACTAACTCGTGTCCGGGTTCAAACAAATAGCGCTTCAACAAAGCAGAACTATCTAGAGCGATGGCCATCAACGACCCCGAATTTCTCGCAAAGCTCGGTCACTCGATAAGCCGCCGGGAAGTTCGAAGGGTGCAACTAACATGTCTCGATCGGAATTATTGGGCGCCTCAACTAACCCAGATGAGATCAAGGCCTCAACAGAAGTGGCATCGGCTTGCTCCCTGATAGGACACAACTGTGCGACTGGCTGGCCATCGAGAGTCACAAAAATAGTGTGACCTGCGCTAGCTGCCCGCAAATAGTGGGCCAGGTTCGTTCGAAGATCTCGAGTACCGACATGTTGAACTGTGGTGGAAAGTGGCATCCGGGACCTCAAATTCAAGATTGTGTACACCACCGTACACACACAATTTGTTGAAGTACACCAAAGCGGCTAAAACAAGGCCCTCAACAACTGATCGAAAAGGTAGTCACAGTGAACTTTGCATTCACGGAAGAACAAGAAGAACTCCGCAGCTTCATTCGCTCCTTCATGGAAGAAAAATCTGCTGAGGCAACCGTCCGAGAACTGATGGAAACCGACGATGGCTACGACGCAGCAGTCTGGAGCCAGATGGCTGAACAACTCGGACTGCAAAGCATGATCATTCCTGAAGAGTACGGAGGCCAAGGATTCGGATACGTCGAACTGGGTATAGCCCTCGAAGAAATGGGCCGCAGTCTGTTGTGCGCGCCGTTCTTCAGCACAGTGGTCCTCGCAGGTAACGCAATCATTCACTCAGGCAACGAAGACGCAAAGTCCGCACTGTTGCCCGGTATCGCTGACGGAAGCACCATCGCGACTCTCGCACTTGCGGAAGCCAACGGACGATGGGATGCAGAAGGTATAACCGTTGAGGCGAGTGGAACCGGCGACGGAGCGACGATCACTGGTGAGAAGATGTTCGTCACTGACGGAGGCACCGCGAACCTGTTCGTCGTCGCAGCCCGCGCCGACGGGGGCATCCACCTGTACACAGTCGATGGCGACGCGTCAGGTCTAACCCGCGAGAACCTCTCCACTATGGACCAGACACGCAAACAGGCGCGAATTACCTTCGACAACACCCCAGCAAACCACCTCTGCGACACGAACGACTTCGCCTATATAGCGCAAATCCTTGATCTAGCTGCTGTGGCGCTCGCAAATGAGCAAGTTGGAGGAGCGCAGTTTGTCATGGACATGGCGGTGCAATACGCCAAGGATCGAGTCCAATTCGGACGACCAATCGGTTCATTTCAAGCCATCAAACACAAGTGCGCAGACATGCTGTTGGAAGTTGAGTCAGCGAAATCAGCCGCTTACTACGCAGCCTGGTGCGCCTCAGAAATGAACGACGAACTTCCGTCAGTTGCATCATTGGCGAAGGCGTATTGTTCCGAAGCGTATTTCCACTGCGCCGCTGAGAATATTCAGATTCACGGGGGCATCGGATTTACATGGGAACATCCAGCTCATCTGTACTTCAAACGAGCAAAGAGCTCCGAATTGATGTTCGGTGACCCGGCATACCATCGCGAACTATTGGCCCAACGAATCGGGCTCTAAATATTTCTTTCTGATCCAGAAAGATCTCATCGGAAATGCTCGGACTAGCGGTCGCAGTCTCTTTAATCGTCGGTTTCATCGTCGCCGCCGGTGTCATCGGACGCGAAACACGAAGGCTTAGTCTTCAGCCCCGCCAACCTGTCTGGCGACTTGAAGAAGCAGCAGTATTTGTCGAAGGAGAGTTACCCTTCGAGATTGCCGCAAAGACTGATCCTGACACTCTAAGAGAACTACTCCGGATTCATCTCAACCAGTTGCAGTTCAACTCTGAATCACAAGAATCCGATGAAACGGCAGATCCTTCGGTAGCTCTCCAGAACTTGTACCGCTACGCGCGGACAAAACAAATCGAGATCAGCCGGCCCACGGTCGAGGCGATTATGGACGCACACCTGCAGTACCTGAAGCTCATTGGCGCGCTTGGTGCAACTGAGACGCGTCGGTGAGGCAAGATAGATCATATGGAAGCGCCTAAAGAAATAGAGGGTCACAGATTCATCGGAGATAAACGGATCCAAAGGGTGCATGACTTGGAGGTATGCACCAACCAAGATGCCATTACAGATATTTGTGCAGCCCGGACATACGCGACCTTTGGACCCGATGAGTTGAGAGAAGCTCGAAATCGGGGCTATAAGCCAGCGGCCTGTTGCCGCTAGACACGACAGCGTTCCCATTGCCCGTCACAACCACCGAAACCCGCATAGACGGAACCCCCCATTTAGAGGCCTTTCTCGTTCACCCAGAACGTTCGGCGGTTCACGCTCCGTCTCTACTCCTGTGTCATGGCTTTCCATCAACGCAGCGACCCGGTGTCCCCAGTAGGTCCTACGAACAGTTCGCCCAGCGGGTCGCCAAAGAACAAGGATGGGTAGTGCTAGCTGTCAGTCTTCGTGGCTGCGGACAATCCGAAGGCCAGTTCTCAATGCTTGGTTGGCTTGACGATGTAGCCAGGTCAGTTCAACGACTCCGAGCAGAAGGGTCTCAACGAATTTGGCTCATGGGATCCACCACCGGAGGGT
The DNA here is from genome assembly GCA_030749275.1 of Acidimicrobiales bacterium. Classification (GTDB taxonomy): domain Bacteria; phylum Actinomycetota; class Acidimicrobiia; order Acidimicrobiales; family Poriferisodalaceae; genus UBA6944. The sequence continues at coordinate 6,739 of JASMKJ010000546.1, read as the reverse complement.
CTTTAGCGATCATGGCAGCAGCACAAGACCCTGAGATTAGGGGAGTCGCAGTTATGGCACCTCGAGCAGATTTTGACGACTGGGCATCGGACCCACGCCGCTTCCTTCAGCACTGTCGCAACGTCGGTGTAATCGACGACGATGACTATCCCTCATCGGTAAACCAGTGGGCCGACGAACTTCGACAACATCGAGCGATCGATTCGATCGAAGACATAGGGTCTCGTCCTTTGCTCATTTTGCACGGCACCAACGATCGTCAAGTTCCCTCCGACGATGCCCGACAACTGGCGAAAGCCCACCCCTCGCCGGAGCTTCGGTTCGTTAGCGGTGCCGATCACAGAATCCGTCATGACCCCCGAGCACTTGCAGTTCTGCTTGGCTGGTTAGAGCGACAAGCTTCAGAACACGTCGACTAATCCGATACCTGCCTCTTCGCAATCAACATTGTCGGGAGGATTCGAATCACGACTTCATTGTTCTGATTAATCAACTCGTTGGTGAGTTCCAAAAACCCTAAGTCAGGCCTTGAGTTGCTTTCTCGCATGCTCAGGACTTCAATTCGCAAAGTCAAGGTGTCACCTGCCCGAACAGGCGCCGGCCAAGACAACTCTGACGCGCCGGCCGCCCCCAGACAGTTCTCCCCAAGGAAACCTTCAGCGCTCAACCGCATCATCAACGAACCTGTGTGCCAGCCCGACGCAATCAAGCCCCCGTACATGGTTTGAGCTGCCGCTTCCCTATCGACATGAAAACGCTGAGGATCGAATTGGGTCGCGAAAGCGATCATCTCATCCTCGACCATTTCGACGCTACCCAAGGTAAATGACTCGCCAACAGCGAAATCTTCGTAATAACGATCCTTCAGGGGAACATCGGATGTCATGTCTTTCTCCTTGCGTCACTTCTTTGCTTCCTCAGCTGGGCTAGAGCAGCAGGTGAGTCGAGGTCCGCTACTGAATTAAATCCGGGAGCAGAATACATACCGCACACGACTTCCCACCCGTGAGGAGCTACAGCGAATCTTTTCGCTAGTAGTGCGACAAAAATCTTGACTTTCTTGTCACCAAAACCAGGCAACGCCAGCAACCTGTCGCGCAAAATCTCTGCTTCGGAGACATCGGCCCAAACGTTGTCTGGGTTCCCGTCATAGTGCTCAACCAGAAAAACGCATAATGAATGAGCCCTTTCGGCCATTGCCTTTGGAAATCGATGCAATGCCGGTTTTTGTGAAAATAAGTCGACTAAGGCGCTTGGAGCCATGTCGGCCAGATCCCGCGCATCAAGATGTACACCCAGTCGTTGTTGCAACAGATACGGGGCGAGAAAAGCACGTTCAATCGGAAATTGCTGGTCCAACAGCATCCCTATTAGCAATGCCAGAGGGTTGTCGTTCAGCAGATCATCTGCATCCTGATTGCCGGTGAAACGTAGAGAGCTAGACATTATTGGTGTTGAAGGGGGACATGATTACCTACGGACGGTCTTGCGCAGGATGAGCCCATTTTTTCGAAGCGACAGAGCCCGCGACGCAAATCTAATCTTGCCGGTCAAAGGGATGTGGATGCCAAGAGCGTGTTTCAGTCACGTCAGTAATGTATGAAGTAGTGCAATGACCACCGACGTATTCACCGATGGAGCCTGTCTGGGTAACCCCGGACCAGGCGGTTGGGCGTTTGTAGTTGATCAAGGACTGTGGTCATCTGGCTTCGAGCCCCACACAACGAACCAGCGAATGGAACTCATGGCCGCAAGCGCCGCGGTGCAAACTCTTGATGGTTCCCTGCGAGTTCACAGTGACTCCACATACGTAGTCAACTGCTTTGTGCAGGAGTGGTGGAAAGGATGGCTTAAGCGAGACTGGAAGAACTCGAAGAAAGAACCAGTAGCGAACCGGGACCTATGGGAGCCGTTCATTGAGCTGGTCAACGCTCGAGGCGATGTTGAATTCGTGTGGGTAAAAGGTCACGCGGGTCACCGCCTCAACGAAGCAGCTGACCAGCTCGCGACAACCGCAGCAGCGCAACAAGCAAGCCAATCAGGGGGAATTTTCACTGACGCAATCGTCCGAGGTCTCCAAGGGGACGAGCGCGCCAAGGCAGATAACGAAATCGTAGACACAGCCCGCAGCATCGCAGTTTTCGGACACCGCCCCCCAGAACTTGGCGGCTACGGAGAAAATTCGACAACCCTTTCAGTGCGACGACGAATGATTGATCTACTCAGAGCGAAAATAGAAATGCATCCCGACCTTCAGGTAATAACCGGCCTTGGCTTAGGAGCCGAAATACTGGGAGCGGAAGCCGCGGCGGCAGCAGCAGTTCCCTACGCAGTGGTCCTCGCATTCGAAGGCATGGAAGAACGCTGGCCCGACGCCACACAAAAACGTTTCCACGAACTTCTGGCCGCGGCCCGATCAGTCACGATTGTCAGTGATGACGCACCAAAAACCAGCAACGAATTCGGAAAAACCATGGGTCGACGCGATGACACAATAATTCGGCTAGCCGATGAAGCCGTACTCGTCCGCAATGCCAAAGATCGGACGCTAGGAGAGCTACAAAAAAAACTCGAGCGACGATTCGAAGAAGACGTATGGGTCATCGAACCCAACTAAGACCTGTGGAGAACTAGCGGGTTGCCCGTCCTTTAACGAAACTCAAGTCGTGAGCGGTCACCACGCAAAGTACCCGCTTGTCGTCACTCCAGGAATGTTCGCTCGGTGCGTAGCCGGTGATAGCCATGTGTACCGGATCGAAGTTATGGCCCGTCGCATTTCGGAAGCGGTCCAAGCAACCACTTTTCGCTATTTGAGCCACTGCAACAGCCCCCGGCCAATCACTTTCCGCTAGATCGAACACAGCGAACACCTCGGCGCCGTGCCCTTGTTCGCAAGGGACGGCGTCCACAGCTTCGATCTCATCAGCGCCGATCAAGAAACAATCACCTGGTGACAAGCGAAGAACTCCGACTCGCCCTCCGATTTCTATATCGCCCGATGGGCCTCGAACTGAATCGTCAACCAACGACAACTCTTCGCTAACGTCGCATCCCGTACCCGCCAGGAGAAGAAAAAGTAGACAAAAAAAAGATTTCACTTCGCTGTCAACTTGACTCGACCAAGCCAGCAAGTCTGAACAACGTGCGCTCCATGTTCTGCTTATGTCGCCGCGGATAGCCGACCAGTTCGATCAGCAAAGGCACACGCGAGGTAGACCAATCGAAAGACTCCTCAACCAACGTACGGTCGTCGATAGGTCGCAACTCATACCTCCACCGGTGCCCACCAAAATGCCCCCACGCAATTAACCGGTTCTCCTCAAACTCGAAAACCCGGCTCTTGATGCGATACGGAACACCGAACCGCATCCTCATAGCGAAAGTACTTCCCAGCGATAAGCGCCCTTGTTTACCGATATGGCCTTGAACGGTGTTCGACCCGTCAATTGCCGCGTGTTGAGACGGATCCGCCAACACATCAAAGATCACAGAAGCTTCAGCGGATATGAGTCGTTCACAACTGACGACACGACGAACCATACCTAGAAGCTAGTTGGCGGCCAACAACTCAAGGATCAACCGGATTCAAATAACAGGGCAGACAAAGCCCCCCGCCCCCGAGTCACAGCGCCGTCGGCGCGAAAGAATATCCAAGTCGGCTGAGAAAAAACTCCGAAATAGCTCCAAAGTGTTCCGTCGATATCTTCGATGTGAACCAGATGACCTAGGTCGTGACGTTCAACAAAAGCCAAATGAGCCGAGGAATCATCTCGCCCAGGCAACCCGATAACAGCTATGTCACTCCGATCACTTAGAGCGGCGACCGCCGCTGCCTCACTGTTACAAGCTCCTCACCAAGGCGCCCAAAACCACAAAAGGACGTCGCGTCCGGCTAAGGACAACGGATCAAACAATTCCCCGAAAAGACTGGAACGCTCCAACACGGTGAGCGCCACCGGCACTCCTGAACCAATCTTTTCCGCCGCAACGGAATTCTCAACAGTTACCCCTGTTGGGTCGGTAGTGCTCGGGACATTTGAACCAACGGAACCTTTTAAAGTCCCACCGGCATCACAAGAAAGCAGAAGAACAAACACCAAAACGATTGAGCGCTGTCTTAATCTCGATCCCACAGGTCAAAGGCTATGGGTCTGAACGTCGTCGGACGCTAGATTCAGATCAAGTGAGCACAAGAGCACTGATCATCGCAGCATTGGTAACCGGCCTCGTCATACTGATCGCGTTCGCCGCGCAAGTACTCATCGCTGTTTAGCTACTTCCATAATCCCATCAACACTTAATACTGCGTCCGTTAGGATGAGCCCAGAATGACTTCCAACGACTTTGATCTAGTTGTCATCGGGGGAGGACCCGCCGGCTACGCCGCAGCTTTTACCGCAGTGGCATCGGACCTCAACGTTGCCCTGATCGAACGGGACCGTATTGGTGGCACTTGCCTTCATCGAGGATGCATACCTGCTAAGGAACTCTTAGAGACAGCAGCAGTCCACCGCACGGTTACACAAGCCGGAGAATTTGGGATCAACACCAATGAACCAATCGTCGACTTTTCCGCAGCCCAAGACCGAAAACAGGCCGTCGTTGACCGACTATTCAAAGGGATAACCCATCTAGTAGGGAGCAAAGACATCAACGTGTTCGAGGCAACCGGCAAATTGGTCGGTGATCGAAATGTTGAAGTCACTTTCAACGACGGAACTAAACAACTGTTGACCGGCAACTTTGTCGTGGTAGCCGCCGGTTCCCAACCCAAAGCCCTTCCGGGTTTCGACATCGACGGCAACACCATTTTGGCATCTGACGAATTACTAGAACTTAAAAGCCTGCCCACCAGTGCCGCCATCATTGGCGGAGGAGCCATTGGTTGTGAATTTGCCTCCATGCTCTCCGACTTGGGAACACAGGTCACCATTTTGGAAGCAACCGAAGGACTGGTTCCCGGAACCGACATCGACATCGCGAAATCTCTAGAGCGCTCCTTCAAAAAGAGAGGCATCGATGTGATTACAGGCGTTTCGGCGGACGGGCACAGTCCGCACCCAGACGGGACCATCGTTCACCTGAACGATGAGAGGGAACTAGATGTCGAAAAAGTCATCGTCTGTGTTGGGAGAAGACCCTATACCGACCACCTGGGGTTAGCGGATACTCCAATAAAAGTCGACGACGACGGATTCGTGGTGGTTGACGAACTCTGTCGAACCAACTGCGAAGGTGTTTACGCCATAGGAGATGTGATTTCGACGCCCCAGTTAGCGCATGTCGGATTCGCCGAAGCCATGGTGGCCGTTCGCGACATATTGGGGGAAAATCCGAAACCCACCAATTATTCGAGGGTTGCGTGGGCAATCTACTGTCATCCCGAAATCGCCTATGCGGGCATGACCGAAGAGCAAGCAACTCATGCCGGATATGACGTTGTCACAACACAACACCGATTCGCTGGAAATGCACGAGCGCTAATTCACAACGAAACTGAAGGTATCGTCAAACTCGTCGCCGAGCGCCGCTCGGATGGAACGGCAGGTCAGCTACTAGGAGTCCATCTCATCGGTCCCCGAGCCACAGAGCAGCTAAGCCAAGGTTATTTAGCCGTCAACTGGGAAATCGAGATCGATGAAATTGCCGAATTCATCCAGCCCCACCCCACGCTCTCGGAGCTCTTCGGTGAAGCGGTCCTGGAGATGGCAGGTCGGACCCTCCACGGATGAAGCTCAGTTTCCGATGAGCTCAGCTGTCAATCATGAAAAGGTCCCAAGCTAAATGCTTCGAGTCCGATGGTTGGGTCGCGTTGATTATCAAGAAGCACGCGACCTCCAGCAACGACTTTTCGAATCCAGCCAAGACGACCACCTCCTCTTGTTGGAACACCAACACGTCTTTACCGGTGGCCCCAATACTGACCTGTCGAACCTTCTCATCGACCCATCAACAGTGGGAGCCACATATCAGTCGACCAACCGTGGCGGCGACATCACCTACCACGGACCAGGACAGCTCACTGGCTATCCAGTGTTGTCGCTACCCGGTCGGAGAGGAGGCGGACTTGCTGAGACCAAGGCCTACGTTCATCAGGTCGAACAAGTTCTTATCGACGCACTCAACGACCTAGGGCTCAAGAACTGCGGCCGAATGAGCCGATACCCGGGGGTCTGGATCGCCCCCGCCAGCAAAGAGCCAAAGAAAATTGCAGCAATCGGGGTGCGATTGAGTCGAGGTCGGACCATGCACGGCTTCGCTCTGAACGTCACCACTGACTTGTCGTGGTTTGACCACATAGTGCCATGCGGCATCCAGGATTTGTCAGTAACCAATTTACGAAACGAAGGCATACATGCGTCCATGCGCGAAGTCGTCGAGAAAATATCGGCCAGAGCGATTGAGACCTGGGGAAACGAAGGCTCCGATATAGCAGTAACTGCATTTCCGCAGCGCACAAAGAAGGTGGACACGTTTCAACCGCCCGACAGCGAAACGACCACCCAAAGAGGCGAAGTGGTAGTCCTTTTACGAGACCGTAAACCGACTAAAGGACGACAACGAAGGCTCGACGAAGTAGGTCTCTCAGAGGGACTATCGATCACAGAGCGAAAACCTGAGTGGATGAGAACCCGTGTCGACCTCAACGACGGGTACCGACGAGTGCGCTCAACATTGCGCAACCTCGAACTAACCACAGTGTGCGAAGAAGCCGGATGCCCCAACATTTACGAATGCT
>JASMKJ010000545.1 GCA_030749275.1 Acidimicrobiales bacterium | reverse complement strand
GTTCTGCAGCGTCGACTGCCTGCGAGTGTGTTTCGGCGACTACCGCTGCGACGATGTCGCCAACAAATCGCACTCGGCCGACCGCTAGGGGCGGACGGTTCATAGAAGGGTCCATAAATTCCGATTGGTTTACGGCCGCGATCTCTAGGTTGTCTGCGGTATACACCGCCAAAACACCTGGCATGCTTGTGGCTTCGCTCGTGTCAACCTCGAGAAGTGACGCATGAGCCATGGTTGAACGGACAAAGACAACCTGAGCAGCGTCTATGTCCAGATCGCTTATGTAGTCATTGGATCCAGTCAGCAATCCCGGGTCTTCTTTTCGTGTAACTGCGTTGCCTAAAATTGAGCCCTGTGCGGCCATATCTGTCCCCTGAGTTTTCGTGCTTGTTTCGGAGCAGCCACGAGACTACACCGAGGTGCCGTGTCAATTACCATTGAGAGCGTTTTTGCTGAATTCCAAGGGGTTTGACGGGCTTAGTCCTGACCATCAAACCAGTTGTTCAATAGTTCCGCTGCACGAGTCGGGTCTTCGCACATCCACCAATGGCCAAGCCCATCAAGGACAGCGACTTCAGCTCCGCATCGCTCTGCTGCTCGGCGGTGCAATTCCTCGCCGCCGGTATATGTGTCTTCGGTAGCGAAAATACAAAGACCCGGACGTTGAGCGGCACTTGGAAGATCGTCGCCCAATTCGCCAACTATGGGTTGAGCTGCGCTTCTGTACAGCCCGAGGATGGCTTGACCCATATCGTCGTTCATCCAAGGTGAAACCTTTTCAGCTACTGATTCACCCATTCCCAGTTGGGCGAAAACAGCGGCCCTGTCAGCGTCGGGTAAATCAGTGAAAGATTTCACAACCGCTTCTCCATCAGGTCCCTGCCAACTTTGGGCGGCATCGTGCCAAACGTAATCATGATTAAAGATTCCGATGATGTCCGTGCACCATGACCGGATTAAGTCTGGTCGGGTCATAGCGAGACGAATGACGTGCCCTCCACCCCAATCGTGGCCGACCAAGTCGATCGGTCCATCTAACTGTTCAAGTTCAGCTTCGAGCCAATTCAGATATCCGTCACTGGTGGTGTCGAAACCCTGGGGAAGCGGGACACCGAAGCCCGGCGGCGAGAGAGTGATCACATCATCTCTGCCCAGCTCAGTGCGAAGGGGTCCCCATATTGCGTCGGTCTCGGGATTCCCATGAATTAAGACGACTGACATTTGCACTCCTTTGCGTCGAGCAGCATCGTAAACCCAACCACTCAGCTTGCTGGTCTCTGTTTGGCTAGGCCTTCAACAACCTCGGCTGAAGGTAACGCCGCTAGCACCTCAGGGTCGACGTAGACCTTGCGGTCGCGTGACCCCCCACCGACGATCACCTTCGAACACTCCAGTACCCGACTGTCGATCCATATGGGAAGTGATGGAGGGAGACCAAACGGCGTGACCCCTCCCAGAGTCATGCCGGTAAGTCGTGTTGTTTCGTCAGGAGAAGCAAATGATGCTTTCTTGACCTCTAGCTTTCGGCGGACCTGCTTGTTGACGTCGACTTGTGTAGTGGCCAGCACTACACACAGTGCGTAGAGTCGAGGTTCCCCTTTTCCAACTACCAAGATCGCGTTAGCGCTTTCCTCCAACCGGTAGCCGTAGTGCTCACAGAATTCAGTGGTATCAGCCAACT
>JASMKJ010000544.1 GCA_030749275.1 Acidimicrobiales bacterium | reverse complement strand
ATCGACGGGAGCAGGATGTCGAATGCTGTAACCATGCATTGTTGGGTAGGCGCGTTCAAAAGCAATGCGTCTGTACCGACCGACCCGGGTGGACCTAAGCACCTGACCGGTGCACCCAACCAGATCAGGATTCTCATCAAGGACGGCCACAGAAGCACTGAGACCCGTCTGGAGGTGAAATTCATCGTCTCCAAGCATCACCGCATACGGGGTCTCTAGCAATCCACCCGCGAGGGCGAGTCGATCAGGCAAAGATGAAGCAACATGGCGATAAGTGATTCGTGGGTGGGCCTCAATCGCTGACCTGATTCTATCGGAGAGTGGCGAACTCGAACCGTCAACAATGATCAGATGTGCCGAACTCGACGACCAGTACCGGACTTGTCTAAGCACGTAGTCCTGTCGGTTGAGGGATGGTACAACGACGGTGAGCATCGACAGGTCAACCTCAGAACTCTGCCTGTCCACAACAGGTCCAGTCAGAGAACTAACACACCAGTCAACAAGGGTCCGACTGATCCCTTTAGTGCTAGCTATGTCAGACACGGTGAGACGAACAACTGGCAGCGATAGCAGCCCTCACGCTACAGTCGACCTGGCTAATCAGGTAATGGTCCAGCATTTGTCTCATTGAGCGATTCTCCAAAAGGTGCTACCGGCAAGAGAGACAAGGGTACTCACATGGTGTTGGTCGTAGCGCTACCTAACGACAAGATGAGCGCTGATGCTGCGGTGACACGGCAGTAATCACCGAAGGCCTAGGTTAAGTCGGTGTCGGGTCAAGCTTGATGTCAATCCAAGCGCTGGGGCTCGTAGTACGTGATTCGTGAACCGGCAGTGTCAAACCGAGGCTTGATGAAGGGGACGTCGGTTAGCGACGCAGCGACATCTGGCTGCAATGAGGGTTCAACGAAGAACAACAAGAATCCCCCACCACCCGCACCGACCAGTTTCCCACCGGTAGCGCCAGCTTCCCTAGCTTGCCGGTATAACTCATCTATTTTGGCGTTTGAAGTCCTCTCGGTAATCGACCGCTTGAGCAACCAACTCTCATGAAGCATCGGGCCGATAGTTGATAACTCACCGCGGCCAGACAAGATCTCGACCATGGGATCGACCATGTCAGACATTGTCGAAAGAATGCTCATCTTTTCAGTGGTCGCTTGTTCCTGCGCCTTCAGTACATCAGATGCGTCGCGTTGGTTGCCAATGAAAAAGAGCATGAGCCTGGATTGCAGCGACTCGACGACGTCAGGAACGAAATAGACGGGTTCGACCGTGACAGTCTCGTCTGCATTGAACGTATAGACGTTGAAGGAACCATAAGAGGCTGCAAAGTGATCCTGCTTACCCATAGTGCGGTTGAGGACATCCAACTCAATGGCTGCTGCTTCGGTAGCCAATGTGTATTTCGTTACACGGGTGCCATTAAGGGCATGAAGAGCATTTGTCAATCCGACACTGAAAGCGCTAGAAGATCCTAGGCCCGTCCCAGCGGGGATGTCTGAAAACGTCGTCAACTCGATCGGCCGTTTGACACCGAACTTGCGGAGCACCTCGCGCGCAATCGGGTTTTGAATCTCATCGATCTTGTCGCAGAACTCGGTTCTGCTCCAGTTGATCCGGTAACGATGTTCAACGAACGCAGCCTGCTCGCGAACCACGACATATAGATAGCGCTGAATGCCAGTACTGATCACACGGCCCGGACTGTTACGATAATAGGCGCGCAAATCTGTCCCACCACCAAAAAAACTCAGACGCAGTGGCGTCCGACAGATGATCAGGGTCCCGACCGTCCGTCGTAGTGACTCTTGATCGTTTCGATTGCCTCCGTAAGCGAGCAGTGGACAGACTGATGGTGGCGGGACGCCGGCAGATCAACCGTCTCTTTGTCGTCGGACAGGAAGATCATACCGCACCCCGCTGCCGCGGCCGCTTGGCAGTCGCGGATGTCATCACCCACGTAGAGAACCTGATCTAATCGGAAGCGATACTCATCCGACGCCAGATAAAACATCCCAGGTGCAGGCTTTCTCATCCCAGACCCTGAGTCCCAATGATCTGGCGACATGTAGACATCTAGGACCGGAATGCCACGTCGACCCAACTCCACTGTCATATTCCTGTGAATTCGATCTACTTCTACCTCCTCAACCACTCCCAAAGCGATCCCGGCTTGATTGGTGATAACGATGAACTTGAACCCATCATCGGCGAGCTGGCCCATGGCCCCCACGGTCTCGGGTACAAACTCGAACTGTTCCCATGACGCGACATACTGACCCCGCGCCAGTTGTCGGCTGATCGTGCCATCCCGATCAATCAGCAAGATCTTCTTGGCGGAGAAATAATCCCTAGTCAACTCCAGACGAGTTGGATCGGAGACGCTGTAGTACGCCCCACCAGTACGGTGACCACCGAGTTCACCGCCTCTTGCCGCCAAACGAAGTACCTCCGAATAGGCTACATCTGGATAGCCGTCGACCGTTTCAAGCATCCTGAGTGTGGCATCCCGCTCGACAAGCATGTAACCGATCTCGACGTGGTTGAGACCGGGTGTAGCGCGCGCCGGATCGTAGGCAACGGCATCCGTCTGTGGTGAATACCTGAGATTGCCACTGGTCTTTGACTTGACTGTAACCGTTAGAGATCGACCGCTTGTTGCATGTCGCTCGGCGAGGGCACTGAGGTCAACGGGAGCAAAGTTGTCCGAGTAGATAAGGATGAACGATTCGTCCAATAGCCCAACTGCCTCAACTACTCGACGCCCGGTGTTCCAATCAGCGGGGCCGTGTGAATAGCGGATGTCCCAACCCCAGCGTGATCCTGTCTCGAAATACTCATGGATCTGTTCACCCAGATATCCAGTCAGTAAGACAAACCGGATTATGCCCTGCTCAGCCAGTTGATCCAGAAGGTGTTCCAGAAACGGTTTGTTGGCCACCTCCACCATTGGTTTCGGCATTGTGTCGGTGTGTGGACTAAGACGGGTGCCGCGGCCACCACAGAGCACAACTGCCTGACGCGGCATGGTCTCGCTCACGGGAACAACCTGCGGCAAGTACACGAAGCAGCGCCTTCAGGAAACACGTTTCAGATAGCCACCCGGGGCAACCGAGATAAGGAGTTTGTCGAACACCGAACGGTCTACCTCGAAATCCTCATTACTACCGAGAAACTCGTGTACGGCAGTCATGGGACTGTTGCCAGGAGCACACCGCCGATCTGCAGCATCAAAATAGGATTGTGGCAACTTCTCTGCGATCGTGTCGAACACGACGCAATAACTGCCAACCGACGTTAGAGGCGCATACGCTTGGAGTTCTGCAAGAACGTGCTGAGCACTGTGCAGGCTGTCGAGGCAGACTAGTACCTGCTTGCATTGAGCAGCAATGCTCTGGACCTCGTCGACAACTGTCGCTGCTGTACTTGATCCCTCAATCAGCCGGATCCGCTTTGCCATCGGGTGCGCCTCGATCGCCTCTCGATTGTGGGGCCTGATCTCGATGTCGATTCCGACAACCGCTGCCTCTGACGGCCCACCACAAGAGGAGATCAACTCGAGCATCGACGAGTAGAAGACCAGCGACCCGCCATGAGCTACCCCGGTCTCAATGATGAGATCGGGTTGCACCGTGAACAGGATTTCCTGCATGGCAACTATGTCCTGCGGATATTGGATGATCGGACGCCCCATCCACTCGAAGTGAAGCGAGTACTTAGAGTGCATCGACCGATCAATCCACTCCTGAGTCGTTGCAAGGAACTCCAAATCCTCGCCCTGCCACCTCACTTCCTCAGCGCACTCATGTCGAAACTGCTCGCTTGGGT
>JASMKJ010000543.1 GCA_030749275.1 Acidimicrobiales bacterium | reverse complement strand
CACCTTTGTCTCCAAGCTCCCGGTTTCTTGTATCACCGGCTGTCTCTTCCTGATCTTCTTCGTCGCTCAATTCGACCCGAACAAACGAAGACCGAGGGGGACGGCGTCGACGAGGCTTGCGTTGGTTGGCATCCGGCCTTCGGCGAGGAACCCCAGTGGAGTCACTATCTGAGGTCACCGCATCACTTTGCTTCGCCGGTTCCTCACCAGCCAGGTCCCCAAGCTCTGGATCTAGGTCAGCAGCCGGCCGGTCCCCGCTACCTGATACAGGTGCGTCACTTTGGCCGAGCGTGTCGGCTTCAGCACCGGGTTCCGGGGCGTCCTCGGGTTCGGGAAGCGGCGCGGGGTCTTGGTCGAGCGATTCAACGAGGTGTTCGCTGCACGTCTCGAGGTGATCACCCTCGATGAGCTGACTAATCGGGCAGCCGCACTCAGCAACCTCCGGTTCGGGTTGCTCGCCGGTTTCGACATCCAGGTCAGGATCGGCTTGGGGTTCATTATCGAACTCTGCGGCATCACCTTCGACCCCTTCAATCAGGACAGTTGTAAGAGGTGCATGGCCCAACCGTTCGAGTCTTTGATGGGCGTCGGCCAGTGACTCAGCCATCAGGACTTGCGAGACGCTGGCGGCATAGTTTTGTGGTTCCAGCTCGGGAAACAATGCGGTCGTAAGTTCAACGGCCACGCAGTCCCATGCCCCTTTGAGGCCGGTGGAATCGCTTGTTCTGACGAACAGTTCGTGCGATTCGGGAACCCAGAGGGCATCGACCTCTGCGGGATCACCGAACTCGCAAAGCCTGGTGGCGAATCTTGCTTCAACTCGCGGTCCGATCTTCACTTCCAGGCGTCGGAGTGCATCTTCGATCCGTTTACGTGCGTCAAGCCCTTCGCGCTCGCGGTCGAAGATTTGCACTAGAGCATCTGTCCGGTCTCTGAGAACCTGTTCGACCTCGAGTTCGTCCTCGAGACGATCGTGAAGCTCTTCTCTGTTGAGGACCTCTGCGGTGATCTCTCTGCTGAGAGGTTTGACACCAGTGTCTTGGAGTGCCTCCCATATGCCTTCAAGGCGTTCGACCAAGATCGATTCGGCTTCCTGCGGCAGGTAACGCTGTTTCGGGCTATCAGCAAGTAGGACTTGGTCGGGGGTGCAAAGCATTCCTCGAGTGTTCGGCACCACCGGGCAGTCGCGGAATTTCTGAAACAGTTGGCCACCGTCGAACCGGTTGAGCTGGCTGTCGATGAGATCCCAGCAGTGCCAGACGATGCCAAGCACTTCCTCCTCCAGAGGCTCCGCAGGTCGAGCGTGGGAATTCCCAATTTCGATCAAGACCTGGCAGGCATCGTCAGCGTCCGGAGACTCCTTGACGCCCAGGAGAGTCAGAAGAGACGGATACCGAAGGAGGGTTTCACCCAGTTGGGTACGGAACTTTCCGAAACGGTGGGGCCCGCGAAACACACGGTTGGGTTCTAGGTAGTCGCAGCGGCTCTCGCCGGTGGCCGGGTCCGTTGAGGTACCTACAGGAATACAAGCCTTGTCTCGCAGGAGTTCAATAGCAGCAGCGTCTTCTTGGGTGCGCTCCTCGAGCCATGGAAGCACGCCGTTGTGAACTTGTTGGGAGTGCTCAGAGCACCACAGCAGATGGTCAACAACGAGTCTTGGTTCAGGTTGGATTTTGACATCGAGCCTGTCGACAAGAAATGGGCGCGCGGCATTGCGGTTGCCGATGCCAAAGTTGAGGAACTTGCCTTGGCTTTCGAACAGGTGTCGAAGGTCGGTCGTGTGGAGCTCATCGGGCACCCTGAAGTCAGCGGAGTTCTCGTACGGAAGCCAGGCCAGGTCCTTTAGGGAGGAGTAGACCCTCCGAGTGTGCTCGTCGAGGTCTAACCGGAGGCCTCCCAGATGTATGGCAATCTGCCAGGCCCGCTCAGCAGTGATCTCCGTTCGACCGGTCGCGACGATTTCT
>JASMKJ010000542.1 GCA_030749275.1 Acidimicrobiales bacterium | reverse complement strand
TACTTCGTGAAACACCGGATCTGTGAGGTGGCGTTTGACGACCGTGTCGACAGCACCGTCCAAAGTCGCGGAAAAGAGCATCGTTTGATGGTCAACTTGGATGTGTCTGAGTATCCATTCCACTTGTGGAAGGAAGCCCATATCGGCCATTCGGTCGGCCTCGTCCACCACCACGCACTCAACTAGCCCCACGTCTACCGCTTTTCTGTCGATGAGATCGATCAGACGTCCGGGAGTGGCGATGATGATGTCGATGCCCTTGTCAATTGTTTCGATTTGTCTGTCAATGTTGGTACCGCCGTAGACAGCTATCGTTCGAAGTTGTCGAGCGTGAGCTAGGGGTTCAACCACTCCAGTGATTTGATTCGCTAATTCACGAGTGGGAGTCAACATCAAGGTGGTGGGTTTGCCGTCTTGGTTTCGCTCTGTGTGAGCTATCGCTGGCAGGCTGAATGCCAGTGTCTTACCTGAGCCGGTTTTGGCTTTACCGCATACGTCTCGCCTTGCCATGGCATCTCCAATAGCAAGGGTTTGGATAGCGAAGGGTGATTCGATTCCTTGGTCGGCCAAGGCGGCTATGAGGTCTTGGGGTACGCCGAGTTCTGCAAAAGTCGTTGTCAAGTGGGCGAACTTTCAACTGGTGAACGCCGATAGTTCGACGTCTAAGAGGGCTACCTGACGGCTGCCAGGTGCGTGGGGGATGGGCACGTATCTTCAACATGCCTACACGTAGGGTACTAGCCCCCTAGGTGTCTCTCAGGTTTAGTGCTGGCGATAGCTGAGAACCTTTCCCGCTCCAACCTGAGTATGTAGTCCTTCTGTGAAGGCCATCTGACCGTTTACCCAGACGCTCTGAATGCCTGCAGATTCTCTCTTGGGATCCTCATAGGTGGCTATGTCGAGGATGAGGTTGGGGTCGAATAACACTAGGTCCGCCCAATTTCCTTCAGTTATTCGACCTCTGCCCTGAAGGCCGTGAACATCGCACGACAAAGAAGTCATTCTTCGGATGGCGCGTTCTAGTTCGAGAACGCTTTGTTCTCGAACGTATCTACCTAGAACACGTGGGAAAGTTCCAAACAACCTGGGGTGCGGCTTGCCCGTTAGATCCGGTATGCCGTCTGATCCGATCATCACTCGGTCGTGACGCAAGTTGGAAACGACGTCACCTTCGTCCATCGTGTGTTGGATACAAATTGTGCTTTTTCCTTCGGGGGCGGTGAGGATGTGTCGTACTGCCTCCGGTGCAGATATTCCTAGTTCTTCTGCTATGTCGACAAGCATTCTGCCTTCGTAGGTTCGAAAGGCGGGGCAGGAGGCTAACTGGATTGCTTTGGCTAGTTCCGGGTTCGGATCGTCTATGTCGAAGTATTGGATCATCGGTCCGCTACCCGCGGTGTATGGGTACACGTCGAGAGTTACTTGTGCACCATCGGCTACTGCGGCATCTACTTTGGCGAGCGAATCTTTGACCTTTCCCCAATTTCTGCGACCTGCTGCTTTGTGGTGGCTGATTTGTACTGCAACACCTGCTTTTGCGCCTATTTCGAGGGCTTCGTCAACTGCTTCCAGCAGATGATCATTTTCGTTCCGCATATGGGTCGCGTAGATGCCATCGAATGGTGCAACGACCTTGGCAAGTTCAAGTACTTCTTCTGTATCTGACCACTTGCCGGGACGGTATATGAGGCCGGTGGAGAGCCCGCATGCTCCTTGCTGCATAGCCAATTCGACATGTCGGCACATTCGTTCAAGTTCGGGGTCTGTTGGCGCTCGTCGCTCGCCGCCCATTTCGAGGGACCTGATCGTGTTGTGCCCCACGAGCATCATGGCGTTAACCGCGGGCTTGGAGTTTTCTACACTTTCGCGATATCCGTCCAGATCGTTCCAGTTCGCCTGAACTCCCGATAGGTCCAAAGTGTGCTCTCCGGGGACTGCTGGGATTGCTGAGAACCCGCAGTTTCCTACCACCACGCTTGTGCAACCTTGGGAAACCTTGAACTCCATATCGGGATGTTGGAGTAACGCACCATCGTCGTGGGTGTGTACGTCTACGAATCCGGGCGCTAGTACGAGTCCAGTCGCATCTATTTCTGTGGTAGCCGAACTTGAAGTCACACCGACTTCAGTTATGTGACCGTCGTCAATGGTGACATCTCCAACGAATCGGTCAGCTCCTGTGCCGTCGATGATCGTTGCGTTACGGATAACGGTATCTGCCATTCGGAGAGCCTAGAACAACTAATGATCAAGCCCTTGTTGACTTCGGCAACTAGCGTCGGAGGGATGGCAGACGGGCGCAATTACGACATCATTGTTGTCGGTGCGGGTGCATCAGGCGCACCACTAGTTGCTCGTGCTAGCGAAAATCCGAATGCGAGTGTGTTGTTGCTGGAAGCTGGTCCTGACTATTCGCATCTGCCTGACACGCCCTCGGATTTACGCAACGGCCATCACAACAGCGTGGTTGATCATGACTGGCATCTCGACTACTCCCCCACCGAACAACGACCCGGCCAGCCGCTTCCCAGAGGGCGGGTGACTGGGGGGTCGACTGCAGTGAATACCTGCATCTTTTTGCGTGGGGTTCCCGAGGACTACGACGATTGGGTAGATCGAGGCAACTCTGAGTGGAGCTGGGAAAATGTCCTCGAAACGTTCTGCAGACTGGAACGTGACCTTGATTTCGGGCACGAAACATTTCACGGCGATGCCGGCCCCATCACCGTGCGCAGGTACCCGCATGCCGAACTGACTGAACTGCACCAAGCTTTTCTCGCTACCGCGGATGAGTTGGGATTTCCGGAGTGCCCTGATCAAAACGCTCCAGAAGGCTGGGGGGCCGGGCCTCAGCCCATGAACAAATTGGGGCAACTCCGAGTGTCTACCGCATCGGCATATCTGGCTCCCATCAGGTTGCGTCCTAATCTTGAAATCCGAGGCGACTGCCACACCAACAGGTTGATAATCGAAAGAGGCAAGGCTGTTGGGGTGGAGGTGATCCTGCACGACGGGTCAGTTGAGGAGATTCGTTCGAAACTCGTGGTTCTGTGCGCAGGAGCTATTCACACCCCCGGAATTTTGTTGCGCTCCGGTATCGGCCCGTCGAAGGATTTGGCTCGAATGGGTGTCGGGATGTCCGCTGAGGTTCGCGGCGTAGGAAAAAACTTGTCCGACCATCCAGGTTTGTTCGTTTTGTGTCGACCGACCCACCCTGAGCTGGTGGCCGGTGATCAACCCATCATTCAAACAATTTTGAGGTACACCTCACCTGACAGTCGCGACCGAGTGGATCTGCAGATTGAGCAACTGACGTTCACCGGTCGAGAAAATCTCCCTTATTTCGGTGTCGCTGCTGTTCTCGAACAGGTTGACGGTGTGGGTGAGCTGATTTTCTCGACTGCGGATCCGTTCGCTGCTCCAATAATTAAGTCTCGGTTCTGCGAAGTTGACCGGGACGCTGACCGTCTAGCGGATTGTTTCTTGGATGCGTTGCGTTTCACTGAAACTGGCCCCTTGGGTGCGCTTACCGACGAAGTGATGTTTCCCGACATGCAAAGGCTTAACGACCGTAGTGACGTTATCGATCTGTTGAGACGGTTCTCGGCATCGGGATATCACCCCTGTGGAACAGCCAAAATGGGGCCTGTCGACGATCCTGATGCGGTGGTAGACCAATACGGCAGGTGTCATTCAATCGATGGCCTCGTTGTGGCCGACGCATCGATTTTTCCGACGGTGCCGAGAGCAAACACGAATCCAACGTCGATCATGGTTGGAGAGACGATCGGCGAGTGGTTGCGCACCGATCCGACTCGATACGGCTTGTGATCAGCAGACCTGGTATCGAGGATGTGACTCTGATCGTCTCGGATTTTGATGGGACCTTGTTGGGTTCAGGGCGGGAAATATCGGAGAGAACTCGGATTGTTCTGCGCCACGTACAAGAACTCGGTATCGAATTTGTGGTTGCCACAGGTCGACCTCCGAGATATTGCGACTCGATCTCGGAGCAAACAGGAATTTCCACCACATTGCTGTGCGCCAACGGTGCCGTGGAGTACGACCCTTCAAGCGGAATGATTAAGCAGCTGGCGACCCTCGATTTAGATGATGCTTCAAATCTTCTAAGCGAGATCAGACGCGCTTTCCCAGATGTCGGCTTTTGTGCCGAGATGGCTGGAGATTTCATAGCTGAAAGCAGGTGGCTTGAACTTGCGTCAAGGCCCGTCGACAGCGACGTTTCGGACCTGGTTCCTTTTCTCGATGAGCGAGTCCACAAACTGTTGCTCAACTTGCCGGATCGTTCACCGGACGAAACTTTGACTCTCATCGCCCCTTTCTTAAAGGGCCGCGCCAATGCCATGCATGCTGGACTTCCTTTTGTTGAGCTGATGCCCCCCGGCGTCGATAAGGCTTTTGGTCTTGGGCGATTGTGCGAAGAGAGACAGGTCAGTCCCCAAGAGGTTGTCGCTTTCGGCGACATGCCAAATGATGATGCGATGCTCAAGTTCGCTGGCTGGGGCGTTGCTGTCGGTAACGCGCATCAGTCAACTAGAGAGGCGGCCGACGAAGTTGCTGATTTGAACCTAAACGACGGTGTCGCGAAAGTACTCGAGAAGATGATCGGTACTTAGTGCACACCGTTGGTGAGTAAGTCAACTAAAGCAGAGTGCACGAGTTCTATTTCGCCGCGGTCCACGAATTCGCCTTGGGTATGAGCGATCGATGGGTCACCGGCTCCGAAGTTTGATGCTGGTATTCCGCGAGACGCGAATCGGGCTACATCCGTCCAACCTAGTTTGGCTTTGACGTCGAGGTTGTTGCGTGAGATGAGGGTTTCGAGCAGTGGATGGTTCAGCGCTGGCATTGCGGGCGGGGCATGATCATCGATGGTCAATTGATCGCACCCGGCAAGTAGTTGACCGACGTGTTCTTCGGCTTCTTTTGGACTTCGATCGGGCGCATACCGGTGATTGATAGTGAGGGTCGCTTCGTCGGGAACGACGTTGCCGGCGACGCCGCCTTCAACGTGGACTGCCTGCATTGCTTCGCGGTATTCGCAGCCATCTACGACGGGGCGACGTCCGTCGTATTCTTCCAATGTTCTTAGAACATCACCGAGACGATGAATGGCGTTACGACCTTTCCATGGTCGAGCTGTGTGGGCCCGTGTCCCTTGGAAGAGGGCCTTGACTCGCAGGGTTCCCTGACATCCCGCTTCAATCCCTGCCGAGGTTGGTTCTCCTAGTAAGGCGATATCGCCTTCAACTAGATGTGGAGAGGTCTCGAAGAGATGTTTGAGTCCGTTGTGTTCATCTGCAACCTCTTCGCAGGGATAGAAGACAAAGGTG
>JASMKJ010000541.1 GCA_030749275.1 Acidimicrobiales bacterium | reverse complement strand
CCATATGATGCGACGGTTGTACAACGTCTGCGTGCAGCTGGGGCGGTCATTGTCGGCAAGACCAACCTTGATGAATTCGCGATGGGTAGTTCTACCGAGCACTCAGCTTTCGGGCCAACCCGTAATCCCCATGATCTCACCCGGGTCCCTGGAGGCTCCAGCGGAGGTTCAGCCGCAGCGGTAGCGGCAGGGTTTACACCTATCGCTCTTGGATCTGATACCGGTGGATCCATTCGACAACCGGCGGCGTTATGCGGAGTTGTAGGAGTGAAGCCAACGTATGGACTCGTGAGTAGATATGGACTGGTAGCGTTCGCGTCGTCATTCGATCAAATCGGGCCGTTCGCCAATAACGTCGCGGATGCAGCGCTAGTGCTTGAAACTATCGGAGGGCATGACCCCCTAGACAGCACTTCGATCCCATCCCCGATGCCGAACCTTTCCGACAATCTCGATCAAGGTGTTGAAGGTATGCGGGTCGGGTTAGTCAGTGAACTGTTAGAAGGTATCGACGAAGATGTCGTCGCCCGGGTTCACGAAGTAGCAGATGCGCTAACAGCTGGTGGTGCCATCGTCGACTTAGTTTCAGTGCCAGCAGTCGAATATGGACTTACGGCCTATTACCTGATTGCACCGGCCGAAGCTTCGAGCAACCTAGCCCGATACGACGGCGTTCGTTACGGAATGAGAGCAGAGGGATCTGACGTGGCGGCTATGAACGGGGCTACACGAAGGAGCGGTTTCGGTGATGAAGTTGTCGCTCGCATAATGCTTGGTACTTTCGCTTTGAGCGCCGGCTACTACGATGCCTATTACGGAAAGGCTCAGAAGGTGCGAACCCTCACCCGACGAGATTTTGATGGCGCATACGCGAACCACGACATCCTCCTATCGCCCACCTCGCCCTCAGTTGCCTTTAAGTTCGGTGAACGGTCGGATCCAATGACTATGTACCGTTGCGACACGTGCACCATTCCGAGCAACTTGGTTGGCGATCCCGCGATTTCGGTGCCTTTTGGGACCGGCAATCATGGATTACCAGTCGGAGTCCAAGTCATGGCTCCACAATTAGAAGAGAAGAGGATGTTCCGAGCAGCGTCCTTCATTGAATCTCAGGCGCCGCCAAGGAGCGCATCATGAGCGAATGGGAAACCGTTGTCGGTTTGGAGGTGCACGTCGAGTTAGCGACTAAGACAAAGTTGTTCTCACACGCGCCGAACCGCTTTGGCGATGCGCCGAACACCAATATCACCCCCGTTTGCCTAGGCCTTCCTGGTTCATTACCCGTGCTAAATCGACGAGCAGTGGAATTGGCAATGACCGTTGGATTGGCACTCGGTTGCGAAATTAAGCCGTCGGTGTTTCATCGAAAAAACTATTTCTACCCGGATATGCCTAAGGATTATCAGGTAAGTCAGTACGACCGCCCCATCTGCGTTGACGGCATACTGGATTTACCGAACGGGACGCGCGTCGGCATCGAACGCGCTCATCTTGAGGAAGACGCAGGAAAGACAACACACATCGGCGGAGATGACGGTCGAATACACGGAGCTGAAGAGGCCTTGGTCGACTACAACAGAGCCGGTGTCCCTCTTCTGGAGGTCGTTTCCAGGCCGGATATTCGGTCCGCGGAAGATGCCAGAGCCTACGTTGAAGAACTCCGAGCAATATTGATAGCTACACAAGCTTCCGAAGCACGTCTT
>JASMKJ010000540.1 GCA_030749275.1 Acidimicrobiales bacterium | reverse complement strand
TGGAGATCTCAGAGACACTGTTTTGAATGAGCCGATTGTTGATATGGCAACCACTCCTTCTGGTAATGGTTATTGGCTGGTGGCTTCTGACGGAGGGATCTTCTCATTTGGTGACGCGCAGTTCCACGGCGCGACGGGTGCGATGACCCTCAATGAGCCGATTGTTGATATGGCAACCACTCCTTCTGGTAATGGTTATTGGCTGGTGGCTTCTGACGGAGGGATCTTCTCATTTGGTGACGCGCAGTTCCACGGTTCGACGGGTGCGATGACCCTCAATGAGCCGATCACATCAGTGGTTCAAACTCGTCTCGGATACGACCTGGTGGCGGAAGACGGTGGTGTCTTCAACTTCAACTCCCCATTCATAGGAAGCGGAGTATCACCGACTCAGAATTATCACGTTGTGGATGCGACGAGCCGGGTGGGTCGATGGTGAAGAACGTGCGGAGAATCGCTGTTTCGCTGACTATCTGTTTAGTCAGCCAGATCGCGTTTTGGCTTCCGGCAACGCATGCGTTAGCGCCGGACAACATCACGGTACAAGGCCGCGGATGGGGACACGGACGCGGGCTTCAGCAGTGGGGAGCGCTCGGCTATGCGATCGATCACTTCTGGTCGTATGAACAGATTCTGCAGCACTATTACTCCAACACGGTGAACTCTTATGTGAATGACCGAGAAATCAAAGTTCACATCACTCGCAACAACGAGATGGACCTTTTGGTCACTTCCGCGATGCCATTCACTGTTGAAGGGATCCAATTCTGGGGCGGCCAGATAGCTCGACTATCTGCTAACGGACCCCACAATTTCACTATCACTCATTCAAGCGGTTGTGCTGATCCGGGGTATGCGGTGTATATCGGTCATCCGGGTCAGTTGGACGACAGTGGGAGGTCATTTGTTGAAGCGCGCCCGGTCGGCGCTTATCAGGCCGTAGATGATCTCAACCAACTTTTGCAACTTATTACTTGCGATCGCTCTAACCCAACCTTGGAGGTATCGCGAAGGCACTACCGAGGTTCGCTCGGGCTTATCGAACAGAATGGCCAGTACACCTTTAACCGGGTACTTAGAGAACAATATCTCCGTGGGGTGGTACCCCAGGAAACCCCGTCCTCTTGGGGAACAATGGGTGGAGGAATGGGTATGCAAGCGCTTCGAGCTCAAGCTGTGGCAGCGCGGACGTATTTAGAAGCCATATCGCAGCGCCGCAAAGCCAAGGGATATATGACGGACACCTGTGACACCGCCGGGTGTCAGGTCTATCTCGGCGCTAGCGCGAACGGCACACCCCTCGATTTTGGCAACGACTTTTGGACCACCACGGCAGCGGTCAACGACACAGCGGGCATGATCAGAGTCTCTCATGACGGTTCGATCCCGCTGGCGGAGTTTGGTTCGAGTAGTGGAGGTTGGACTACCCCACAGTCAGAGTTGTCCGCGTTCCCTGCGGTCGTAGACGAGGGCGACGACGTACAGAACAACCCCCACCATTTGTGGGAAAAAACTATCCGTCGCATTGACGTTGAATCCATGTACCCGG
Source organism: Acidimicrobiales bacterium (assembly GCA_030749275.1). Classification (GTDB taxonomy): domain Bacteria; phylum Actinomycetota; class Acidimicrobiia; order Acidimicrobiales; family Poriferisodalaceae; genus UBA6944. The sequence goes on along the minus strand of JASMKJ010000540.1, from coordinate 2,188 downwards.
AAATCGGTCAACTGAAAGAGATCAAAGTACCCCTCAGAAATGGATTAGGAGAGTGGGGAGGACGAACAAGACAACTTCTTTTGCGGGGCACGAACACCAACACCACCGTGGACATCGCGAACTGGGCCGAAGACCCGTTTCGCAAAGGACTAGGGCTTAAATCCGATTGGTACCGGTGTCCTCAGTTTCCCGAATACAGTGAGCCCGGCTTTTGGCTCGCCAAAAGCAATGGGGGTGTTTTAGCTGTTGGTACAGCTAAACATTACGGCGATGCCAAACAAGCGGACCGCACGGGCCCAATTGTTGATCTGGCGGCACCCTATGGAACTGAGGGTTACTGGCTGGTCTCCGATACTGGAGAAGTGTTTGCATACGGTGACGCGGTGCACCACGGGGATCTCCGCGGCGAGACCCTGAACCAAGCCGTCGTCGCTATGACTGCCCACCCGAGTGGGAACGGCTACTGGCTAGCTACAGAGGACGGAGGCGTCTTTTCGTTTGGCAACGCGACCCTTCATGGCTCCATGGCCGGTATCGCGCTTAATAAGCCCGTAGTTGGCATGGAGACCACTAGGAGCGGCAATGGGTATTGGCTGGTGGCATCGGATGGAGGAATTTTCAGCTTTGGTGACGCAGGCTTCTATGGCTCAACGGGCGACATCGTGCTCAACAAGCCGATTACTTCGATGACAGCTGCGCGAGATGGACGGGGCTATTGGTTCGTCGCATCCGACGGAGGGGTCTTTGCGTTCGGGTCGGTTGAATTCTTTGGATCTCGAGGCGGTGACAAGAATCGGCGAGCCACTGCTGGCATGGCTGTTACCAACACCAATGATGGCTATTGGCTGGTTTGGGACGATGGAACTAGTTTTCCCTTTGGGGACGCACCGGATTTTCGAAGTAGTGTTGCCAAACTAACTGTCGTAGCTATAGAGGTCGTTCCCTAATCTTCATAGTGGGTGATCAAGCCACGTGTGCCGATCCGAGTATTCTCGGACCGACGTGACTACCGAATCCAAGCTCGCCCCACCAGTAGTCGCAGTGCTTGTGGCTGATACACCGGGGCAGTGGTTTGGTCGAGTACTCGATGACTTAATTGAGCAGGATTACGAGAACTATCAAGTACTTGTAATCAATAGAGGGCCTGTGTCGACGGCGGATCTTGTACTCGAGAAGATCCCTAGCGCATTAGTAAGCCACGCACCGGAAGCCTCGAGCTTCGGTGAGGCAGCCAACCAAGTTCGAGATTTGGTTGAGGGAGCGGCTTTCTACCTATTTATCCGCGACGATACGGCGCTAGGTCCTGACGCTATTAGCTGCTTGGTGGAGGAGGCATTGGAATCGAATGCGGGAGTGGTGGGCCCAAAGATTTTGGATTGGAACGATCCCTCGCTCATTCTTTCCATGGGTTCCGTCGTTGATGCGTTTGGGGTATCAACTCCGATAGTTGAACCAGGAGAACTAGATCAACAGCAGCACGATCGGGTGCGTGAAGTGTTCGTCGTTAGCGATCACGCATTATTAGTTCGGTCTGACTTGTTTACGACGATTGGAGGATTTGACCCGCGCATTAGCAGCTTTGAAGAAAGCCTGGACCTCTGTTGGAGAGCGCAAATAGCAGGCGGTCGAATCTTGGTTGTTCCCGCAGCGATGGTTCATTCCTTGGACCGGGCTTCGACAGAGAGTGACGAGAATCATCGCCGACTTAGGTTGAGGTACCGCCACCACATTGTGGCTAAGTGCTACGGCTGGGTGTATCTGGTGCCGATCTTGTTGGCCGCCATGGTGCTCTCGGTGCTTGAGATGACATACAGCTTGCTCGTACTGCGTTTCCATCATGCTCGCGATGTCGTTTGGGCTTGGGGATGGAACCTGTTGCAAGTTCGGAATGTCTTGAAGTCGCGTCGTCAGATAGCTCGTGTAAGAGAAACTCGCGATCGAGAGATCCGTCGCCGCCAAGTTGCAGGTTCATCTCGACTGCGAGGATTCTTGCAAGGACGGATCGGAGGAGACATAGCACTCCAGTCGATCCGCGGACGCGCCGGACGCCACGTAATAGGGAGTTTTTCCCCGGGGCCGCGTCGAACACTCCTACTAGCTTGTGGTTGTCTCGCTGCGATATTGGCATTTGGTAGTCGTCACTTACTTACACAGGGTGTCCCGGCGTACGGACAATTTGCGATTTTTC
>JASMKJ010000539.1 GCA_030749275.1 Acidimicrobiales bacterium | reverse complement strand
GTCACATAGTCAGGACTGGTGATGGCTTACCTGACCTGCTGTACATAGACCTCCATCTGATTCATGAGGTCACTTCTCCGCAGGCTTTTGATGGTCTACGGATGAACGGTCGCACAGTTCGACGGCCGGATCTAACTGTTGCTACTGAAGATCACAATGTTCCCACCGAGGACATCCATCTTCCGATTGCTGACGAAATCAGCAGGAAACAGGTCGAAGTTCTGAGATCAAACTGCGAAGAGTTTGGTATCAGGTTGTACCCGATGGGCGATCCCGGGCAGGGCATCGTTCACGTCATAGGTCCTGAGAAAGGACTCACACTGCCGGGTATGACTGTGGTCTGTGGAGATAGTCACACATCGACTCATGGAGCTTTTGGCGCTTTAGCTTTCGGCATTGGCACGTCGGAAGTTGAGCACGTATTGGCGAGTCAAACACTCCCTCAGACGCGGCCTGGAACAATGGCAATAAATGTGCACGGAGCCGCTCCTTCTGGGGTCACCGCGAAGGACATCGTGTTGGCCATCATCGGTCGAATAGGCACTGGTGGCGGCATCGGTCACATCATCGAATATCGCGGATCTGCAATAGAGGCACTCTCGATGGAGGGGCGCATGACCGTGTGCAACATGTCCATCGAAGCGGGGGCCAAAGCGGGTCTCATTGCCCCCGATGAAGTGACTTTTACTTATTTGAAGGGTCGTTCCCATGCTCCACAGCGAGGTGACTGGGACGATGCTGTGGCCGACTGGGACGAGTTAGCGACAGACGAAGGAGCGATATTTGACAAGTCCGTCGATATTGACGCCGCATCGCTGGAACCGCACGTGACTTGGGGCACCAACCCTGCACATGTCATACCGATTAGTGCACCTATCCCCGGACCTGATGCCTATAGCGATCCGGTCGAGGCTGCCAGCGCCGAACGCGCTTTGGAGTACATGGGTTTGACCGCGGGTGCCAAACTCAGCGAAGTCACAGTAGATACTGTCTTTATCGGTTCCTGCACCAACTCTCGCATTGAGGACCTTCGTCTGGCATCGGAGGTCGCTCGCGGACGGACTGTTAAAGAGGGCGTTCGCACCCTAGTAGTACCCGGCTCTTTCGAAGTAAAGGCTCAGGCAGAAGCAGAAGGATTAGATCAGATTTTCATAGAGGCTGGATTCGATTGGAGAGAGCCCGGGTGTTCTATGTGTTTGGCCATGAACCCGGACAAGCTGCAGCCTGGGGAACGTTCAGCATCGACATCTAATAGAAACTTTGAGGGCAGGCAGGGTCGAGGGGGAAGGACTCACCTCGTCTCACCTGCAGTTGCTGCAGCTAGCGCCATCGCCGGTACCTTCGTAGCTCCGGCTGATTTGGACTGAAAGGAACGATGTATGCAAGCAGTTCGAGTACATGAAGGACGCGCTGTCCCTCTAGATCGAAGCGATGTGGACACCGATCAGATCATTCCTAGCGATTGGCTAAAGCGCGTTGAGCGGACCGGATTTGGGAAAGGCCTGTTTTCTGAGTGGCGCGACGAACGAGATTTCATTCTCAATGACGAGAACTACACGGGTGCTTCGATCTTGGTGGCGGGTTCCAATTTCGGCACCGGTTCCTCGCGAGAGCACGCTGTTTGGGCGTTAATGGATTACGGATTTATGGCAGTAATTTCGCCAAGGTTCGGGGATATTTTCCGAAATAACGCGACAAAGAACGGTTTGATCCCTTGTCAAATCAGCGAAGAGGGGGCTTCCAAGCTTAGGGAGGCTCTACACATTGACCCGGGTTTGTCTGTAACTGTTGATGTCGAGCGATTGAAGGTGTTGGTACCAGCTATCGGCTTAGAGGAGGACTTTCCCATGGACGATGCAACGAGGGAACGTTTCCTTGAAGGCCTAGACGATATTGGTATAACCCTTCGAAGTCAGGACTCCATCGAGGGTTACGAATCGACCAGAGCATCTTGGCTTCCAGATACCGGCTCATAAAAGCGGGATAAGTCCTACCCAAGTTCGATCAGCGAAGCTGACTGAATTCCGACCTCGGATTTCAATGTTTCAAGGACATCTTCCGCTATCGGCTGGTCTGATGCCAGTGCCATTAACGCGTGGCCTCCGGCCCCGTCTCGGCCTAATCCCATGAATGAGATATTGACGTCAGCCTTGCCTAGGAGAGTGCCGACAATGCCCATCATTCCCGGGCGATCATCGTTTCGAATCACCAATATGTGACTCGCAAGCGGCACTTCGACCGAATAATCATCGATCATGACGATCCGAGGTTCGTTCCCCGAGCGAACAAGCGTCCCGGCTACGGCACGATCACCAGCGCGCAGTTCGATCAAATTTCGGAATGCTCCGGCGTCTTGGGAACCGAAGTCGCGTATCTGGACACCCAACCGTTCGGCGTGTTCAAACCCATTAACGAACGTGATTGGACCGTCGGAATGCTTGTTCAAGATCCCGCGAAGTGCTGCCAGGGCGATAATTTTCGTGTCATAGCCCCCGATCTCCCCAGCGACCTTGATTTCGATTTCGTCAGGTAGATCGGGAACTAAGCCACTGAAGAATGCACCGAGTCGCTCAGCGATTCCTAGATATGGGCGCAAAGCATCCGATGCTTCTTCAGCAGCGATGTTGACGGCAAACGGGACGAAGTCCCCGTCGAGAGCGAGGGCAACTTGTTCCGCAATGGTGACTCCAGCGCGGTCCTGTGCCTCGTTGGTACTTGCTCCTAAATGGGGCGTCACCAACACATCTTCCCGGCCGAAAAGGGGCGAATTCGACTTTGGTTCGGTATCAAACACATCTAAGGCCGCACCAGCTAGATGGCCACTCTCCAAAGCGTCGAGTAGGTCTTCTTCTACGACTACGCCACCTCTCGCTGCGTTGACCAGACGAGCGCCTGATTTGAATTTCGCGAATCTCGCGGAATCGAACAGGCCAATAGTCTCCGCTGTCTTCGGCAGGTGAACCGTGACAAAATCGGATCGGCCAAGTAAATCGTCAAGTTCAACCATTTCGGTGTTGACAGCCCGCGCCGATTCAGAACTCACGAACGGATCGAAAGCAAGGATCTGCACCTCGAAGCCTTTCAGGCGTTGAGCTACGAGTCTGCCCACTCTTCCAAGACCAACAATTCCGACGGTCTTGTTCAGCAGCTCAACGCCGGTCCAAAGGCCCCGTTCCCAACGACCTTCGACCAAGGCGCCGTGCGCTTGAGCAACGTTGCGAGCCAAAGCAAGCAAGAGACCAACTGAATGTTCTGCTGCCGATACGACATTCGATTCGGGCGCGTTGCACACCAGAATCCCGCGGGCGGTAGCTGTGGCGGTATCCACGTTGTCTAATCCAACTCCTGCTCGACCGACGACTTGCAATTGAGGTGCTCCATCAAGTAACCGCGCGTCGACCTTTGTGGCTGAACGCACGATCAGCGCATCTGCGTCCGCAATTTCCGCTAGCAAGCCATCGGGAGACAGCCCTAGGCAAAGCGTCACATCGTGACCCTTGGAACGCAGCAGTTCGATGCCTGCTTCGGACAACTCTTCGGTGATGACCACGCGGGCCATTTCAGCTATTCACCAGCTCACCTATGCGGCTAATTCCGTCCACAAGGTCATCCAGCCCTAGGGCAAAGGAGAACCGAGCGTAGCCCGGCGCTCCAAATGCTTCGCCGGGCACAAACGCCACTTTCGCCTCTTCTAAAACCAGAGTCGCCAGATCCATAGTCGTGTGCACTTCGCGTCCCGCTAATTCACGGCCCAGCAACCCCTCCATAGAAGGAAACGCATAAAAGGCTCCTTCCGGCTCAAGGCAGCTAACCCCATCGATTTCATTCAAAAGTCGATGGATGGTGACCCGCCGCTCATCGAAGGCTTCCCGCATCGCTACAACGTCCTCAAGACCTCCGCTGACCGCGGCAGTTGCTGCTACTTGAGCCACATTGCAAACGTTCGAAGTCGCGTGACTCTGCATGTTGGTTGCGGCTTTGATGATGTCAAGAGGTCCCGCCATCCAGCCAACACGCCATCCCGTCATTGCATAGGTCTTGGCTACGCCGTTCAAAATCAAACATCGATCCATAACCTCCGGAGTCACTGCGGGCATGGAGTGATGCTCTCTTTCGTCGTACACAAGGTGCTCATAGATCTCGTCGGTGATCACCCAAACACCATTTTCGACTGCCCAACTGCCGATGGCCGCTATTTCATCTCGGGAGTAGACAGCGCCCGTTGGGTTTGAGGGCGAAACAAAAACGAGGGCCTTAGTTTTGTTGGTTCTTGCAGCTTCCAGCTGCTGGACAGTTACTCGAAATCCTTGCTCCGCTCCTGCTAGGACCTCGACAGGAACTCCACCGAACATGCGAATCGATTCGGGGTAGGTGGTCCAATACGGGGCGGGGAGAATAATTTCGTCTCCGGGGTCCACCAGGCTCATCATCGTGTTGAAAACGGCTTGTTTTCCGCCATTGGTGACTAAGAATTGCGCTGGTTCGAGTTCCACACCCGAATCTCTAAGGGTCTTGTTCACCAGAGCGTCTTTCAATTCGGGGAGCCCGCCGGCTGGCGAGTACCGGTGATATTTGCTGTCCTGGCAGGCAGCTACCGCAGCATCGACAATGTGTGATGGAGTAGGGAAATCAGGTTCTCCGGCACCAAAACCAATCACATTCTGTCCCTCGGCTTTCAATGCCTTAGCTTTCGAGTCAACTGCAAGAGTGGCGGATTCGGCGATCTCTCCCACGGCGGACGAAATACGATTAGTCACAGATAGGCTCCTATGGGCTTGGGGCCTAGCTCAAATGGCCCACCGACATAGTGGCAGGCGATGAGCGCTACCGAAAATTCAATTTCTCTTCCCCCCGAATTACTTCCCGAAGATGGGCGTTTCGGCTCCGGTCCTTCCAAAGTCCGTTCCGATGCCCTGAAGACGCTTTTTGAGGCGGCTCCTACATATCTAGGTACTAGCCATCGACAAGACAACGTAAGGAAACACGTAGGTAGATTGCGATCTGGCCTCTCTGCTTTGTTCGAGCTTCCGGACGGCTGGGAAATCATTCTCGGTAACGGTGGCACAACGTTGTTTTGGGATGCTGCGTCTTTTTGTCTGATCGACTCGTCAAGTCAGCACTTGACCTTCGGCGAATTCTCTTCCAAATTCCTTAAAGTTGTTCAAAACGCACCGCACCTTGGCGAACCGGAGGTAATAAGTGGAGAACCTGGTTCTTGTCCGTCGCCGG
>JASMKJ010000538.1 GCA_030749275.1 Acidimicrobiales bacterium | reverse complement strand
GTCAGCGGTGATCGACAATGACATGTTCTTTGGTCAAGAACATTGAGGAACGCTCGAAGTCAATGAAGTTGGCTTCATCCTCATAGGCGCGTCTCGAGGCAGCTCTATTTTCTGGCGTCGGATTGCCCATGGAGTTTCGGTCCATCCACACTTCAGCGTGACCTAGGTACGGCTCAACTTCAGATCCCCGGGAGCTATTGATCGCGGCTGTCAGTTCTGGTTCATCGCGATGAACCTGTTGATATCTCAGAATGCCTGATCCATGCGCCTGGCGTCTAATGACCGGACCGTGATGGGTCCGCCAATACCACTGTGCTTCCTCCACCGACAAAGAATCGAGGTGGCGCAGCGGAAAATACAACTTGACCAGACTGGAACGTTCCGTGGCGACAATATTTTCCGGCGTCGGATTGACTTGCGGATACTCGTAGTTGAACCACGCTACCGAGCGTGTCAGGTCGATGAAGTGTTCTTCGTCTTCTTTAAGAATCCGGTCAACTTCGCGACCTTCTTTCGAACGCGTAGCTTCCACCATGGCGTCTTTGGACTCCCACCAAACTTCTGCGACGCCGTCATAGGGCTCCTCCATCTCGCCTCGACGGCCGGGCAAACGACTGTGATCGTCGTCGGTGGTGTGAACTTGAACGTAGCGCAGCACACCCAACGACTGAGAATGGCCGGCGACAAGTGGTGCGTGCTGGTTGAGCCAGTATCGCTGCATGTCCGCTCGCGACAAGTTTCGCTTCCTGCGAATCAAGAAAGTCAATCTAAGCATTTATCGTCCTCATCCGAGAAAACACTAGCCAGTGCCATAAGGAGTTGATTACTTGCGCCATTTCGTTAGGTCAAGATCATCGGGCACCACTATGAATACTTGCTGCCGGGGGGTGTTGACTCCCCTACTGATATGCCCCTCACCGGTCGTGTCGTCTGCCAACAAGATGTCACCCACTCCAAAGCGACGTTTAGTTCCGTCACCGGTTTCAATTTCAACCGATCCCTTCAGGTGGATCACAAACTGTCGTCGCGGCGCGCAGTGATAGTCGTATACGTCTTCTTCGCCTTCGACTCCGATTGAACGAAAGAACGCTGAATCGCTGGTTACCGACTCGCTGATTTCGCCGAGTGGCGGACCAAGGTCCGTGCTCGGAATTTCGAGCTCTTCGAAATGTGAGCGACCGTCTTCCCCTGTGAAGATTCTGGTGACCTCCATGACGAAACCTGACCCTTCTCGTTCGATACCGGCTTGACGAGAGATTACAGCTTGATATGGAAGGAAAACGTTGAGAAGCAACGGGCCCAGTTTCGGTGAAGTGTTTCAGGGCATCGTCATTCAAAGTTTTGAGAATCCAAAGTTCGGACCTGAATAGTCAGCTCGTTAGGCCGATAGGTTGTGAGAAGGCGCCGGTGGCGGAACTGGCAGACGCGCCGGCTTTAGGTGCCGGTGTCTCAGGACGTGTGGGTTCGAGTCCCACCCGGCGCACGAACTCTTGCTCAAGCTCTTTTTCAGTTAGCCGTTCCAAACATCATCGAACCATGCGCTTACGGGTGCATCCAGCAAAACGAACCCGTCTTCGCTTGCAGCCCCGCACGTAACACACTCAAGACCTGCATTTGTTCCTCGCCGCCAGGAAATGACGGTGTGAGTTTCATGTTCTAGGTACAGATCGACGATGGCGGGTTGCGAAGAGCCTGACTGCTCAACGTCATACAGCTGGATCCAATCATCGCAGCTTCTACATCGCAGTCCGATCCGATTTTCATCCCAACTTTCATAGCCCCACTCAATCGCCAGATCATGTCCATGGTGCATCGACCATTCATCGCCAACGTTAAGTGGTTGGCCACCCTGCTCAAGATGGGTGAGGTAACGCATTCGCCAGTCTCGAGCATGCAGAAGCCTGGCTTCGACATTGGAGTTCGGCGAGTGGCCCGAAGCGTCACGGATAGTGGCAAGGATTTCGTCAGTCAGCCGTATTGATTCCCGCAGCATCTCTAATCGGGTCTCATCTGGTTCCACTCTGGCCTACTTTCACCGGCGGATTTAACATCATCTCACGCAGCATCCGCTAAGAGGGCAGAATGACAAACATGCTTTCGTCATATCGAATTCTAGATGTCAGTGATGAACGTTCTAATTTGACTGGCCTGCTGT
>JASMKJ010000537.1 GCA_030749275.1 Acidimicrobiales bacterium | reverse complement strand
ATTACAGCTTGCTTCCTATGGGTTTGCGTGTCCATGAAAAAGTTGCGCAGATAGTTCGAGAGGAGATGGACTCCATAGGCGGTCAGGAGTTCCTATTGCCGGCCATGCACCCAGCTTCTCTGTGGAAGCAAAGCGGGCGTTGGGAAGTAATGGGCGATGACATGTTTCGGTTACAGGACCGAGGCGGGGCTGACCTAGCCCTTGGTATGACCCACGAGGAAGTATTCTCACACCTCGCTACCTCGCTGCATTCGTACAAAGAATTGCCTCAGCTTTGGTACCAAATACAGACGAAGTTCCGTGACGAACAACGTCCGAAAAGTGGTTTACTTCGTGTCCGCGAGTTCGCCATGAAGGATTCCTACAGCTTCGACTTGGAGGACACAGGGCTGGATAGAGCGTTCGAAGCACATCATGACGCTTATGTTCGTATCTTCGAGCGCCTGGGGTTGGATGCCATGCCGGTGCAGGCCTCATCGGGGGCCATGGGTGGAACGGCAAGCGTCGAGTTTATGGTTGCTTCCCCTGCGGGCGAGGATGACGTTCTGGTGTGTGAGGCATGCGGATACCGGGCCAACGTTGAACGAGGCACATCTCGCCTCGACGAAGTGCCGGACAAAGACGACGGGACAACCCTTGAACGGTTCCCCACTCCAGGGGTTCGCTCTATCGCCGATCTCGCCGAACTCGAGAGTCAGGCATCGGCGGTTCAACAAATCAAGACGATGGTGATGGTTCTGGACGGTCAACTCACGCTCGCCCTGTTACGTGGAGATCATCAGCTGAACCTCCAGAAGCTTCAGGATTCGACTGGAGCTATTGAGATTCGGCCTGCCACGGCTGAAGAAACCCTGGAAACGCTGGGTGCCGCACCTGGAAGTCTCGGCGCCGTAGGAGTTGAAGGGATCAGAGTTTTCGCTGATTTAGCCCTCCAAGGGCGTTTTAACATGTTTACCGGCGCTAACGAGGACGACTGGCATCTCCGAGGCGTGTCTCTCGAGGCCGACGTCACTGTTAGCGAATGGGTGGACTTGCGAGAAGTCGAAGCGGGCGAAGGGTGTATAGATTGCGGCGCCCAGTTAGCGGTCATTCGCTGTATTGAAGCGGGCCACATCTTCAAGCTGGGGCGAAAGTACGCAGAATCCATGGGTATCTCGGTTCTGGATGCCGATGGTAAAGCCCAAGTTCCCACCATGGGCAGCTACGGCATAGGAATTGGGAGAGCTGTAGCCGCCATAGCCGAAAATCACCACGATGAAGCGGGCCTGGTCTGGCCCATAGCGGTCGCCCCGTTCCATATGTTGATCACAGTCTTAGATCCGGATGACCAATCATCGATGCACATTGCAGAAAAAGCTGAGGCTGCTTTTCGAGAAGCAGGCCTAGACGTCTTGGTTGATGATAGAGACGCTCGGCCCGGAGTGAAATTTGCCGACGCTGAGTTAGTTGGGGTCCCGTTTCGATTGACGATCGGCACCCGCAACTTGGAGAAAGGCCAGCTTGAATTCACCCCACGCCTTACTGGGGACACGGAGATGCTTACTGTTGACGACGGCATCGAAGCAGCGTTAGATAGCGTTCTGAATACGAAATGATCCGAGATGCGGTACTGTTCCACATAGCGGTATGAATGTACTCTGTGAGGCAATAGGAGCCCGCTGAAGACCAGGAGCGCATGACGATGTGGACTTGGAGCTACGAGCATGACTGACATACCTGACGGTGAGGCAGAACTCGACCTGTCGACTCTTAACGACGAAGATCTGACAGCTCAGATGCATGATGATCTCTACGACGGCCTGGCGGAGGAGATCGTAGAGGGTACCGAAATCCTGCTGGGCCGCGGATGGTCCGCAGACAAAGTCCTCAACGACGCGCTCGTCGAAGGGATGAGAATCGTCGGGATCGACTTCAGAGACGGGATCCTTTTCGTGCCCGAGGTCCTACTCGCCGCTAACGCGATGAAGGCCGGGATGGCGATCCTGAGACCCCTGTTGGCTGAAACCGGTGCCGAACCTGTCGGAAAGGTTGTCGTAGGAACAGTGAAGGGTGACATTCATGACATCGGTAAGAACCTGGTGGCAATGATGCTCGAGGGCGCTGGTTTCGAAGTCATCGATCTTGGCATCAATACCGATGTTGATGAATATCTCGAGGCTTTGGACGAACACAAGCCCGACATTCTAGGTATGTCTGCTCTTCTGACGACCACGATGCCCTATATGAAGGTCGTGATCGACACCATGACTGAGCAGGGGTTGCGTGATGACTACATAATTCTGGTAGGAGGTGCTCCGTTAAACCAGGAATTCGGCGACGCGATCGGCGCAGACGCCTACTGTCGGGACGCTGCGGTCGCAGCAGAAACGGCCAGTGACCTAGTTCAGAAGAAACGTCAGAAACGATGAACGAACCTCGGGCCCTTTTTTTGGGCTGCGGCGCACTGGCCCGAGAGGTCAACGACATTTTGGCTCTCAATCAGATGTCCAACGTCACCGTGGAGTATCTACCGGGTTCCCTACACAACCGGCCCGAGAAGATCGCGGACCAATTGCGACATCGCTTGGAGGAGGAGGCTGGCAACTACGACACAGTCTTGGTGGGATATGGCGATTGCGGAACCGGCGGGGCGATCGACAAGGTGTGTAGCGACTATGGCATCGAACGACTCCCCGGATCCCATTGCTATGAGTTTTATTTGCCCCCGGGCGTATTCGACCACATTCACTCAGAAGACCCGGCAACGTTTTATCTTACGGATTACTTGGTGAGACATTTCGATCGTTTGGTGTTCGATGCCCTTGGCATCAATCAGCATCCCGAGCTTCTCGACCTCTATTTCGGTAACTACGAACGAATCCTCTACCTAGCTCAAACCAGGGACCCGTTGCTCGCTGCGGCGGCAGAGGTCGCAGCAGAGCGGCTCGACTTACCATTAACCATCAATGAAACAGGTTACGGGCAGCTCGGGAACGCTATAGAGACCGGTATGGGTGTCGCTGTGACCTCCCCAACCCGCCAGTTGATGAGAGAGCGTCCGTAAGGTGAAGCAGCGACGACGCCATAGAGACGAGATGGTCGTGATCTATTGGAGAGATATCCCGGCTCAAGTTGCTGCCGAGAGTGGTGGGCAACGAGAAAAAATTCTCTTAACGGCACGATTTCAACATGCGATCGACCGCGCTGCATCTGTAGCCGGGCTAACTGAAACGACCGCGTATGTTCGGGAATGGCACCGACAAGTTGAGCCGCTGCAGGGCGACATCAGGTCCCGATTGAAAGCTTTGGCTGCGTCACTTGAGGATAGGTACGACAACGAGACCCTGGAAGAACTAGTCCGTAACGGTGGCCAGGCTCTGATGGAGAAGAGTGAGATTAATGGGCTCCAACGCTAACTCCGTCGTCTGGTCTCAGAAAGCAGCATGGCATGACTGACACAGTCATATCTTCGGCGTCCAAAGAGGTAATTATTGGATTCGATCGCCCATTCGTAATGATCGGCGAGCGCATTAACCCCACTGGTCGAAAGTTGCTTGCCGAGGAGATGAAGAACGGTGATTTTTCGCGGGTGGAGGCTGATGCCATTGCGCAAGTCGCTGCTGGTGCACACATGCTTGACGTGAATGCCGGTATCCCACTTGCCGACGAGCCCGCCCTGTTGGCGGAGTCTGTTCGCCTGGTTCAGGCCGTCACCGATGTGCCGCTGTCTATTGATTCGTCGATCATCGAAGCGCTGGAAGCAGGGATCGAAGCTTAT
>JASMKJ010000536.1 GCA_030749275.1 Acidimicrobiales bacterium | reverse complement strand
AGTCTTATTCGCTATTGAAGTCGGGTCGAGATCCTCAGTCAGCTGGTCAACCTGAGGTGGAAAGATCCGTTGAGGCTTTTTCTCTTACTCCACCGTTATGCCGGCAGGGACTGTTTTTCCCTATCGAAATGGCTTCCACCGGGGCAACGCGCACTGGGGCAACGCGTAAGGAGTTGATACTGGCCGAGTCGGGATGGAACATTTCACTACAGCGACCAGATAGGTCAAACACACGGACGTTGCTTCTTGCTGGAGGCCGGGGTGGAAGCACGGCTCTGTTAGAATCTAGCGGATGATCGTTTAACAAGGGGAGGCACGGTGGCAGATTCGTCGGAGAGTGTTGCACTTTGGTTGTGGGAAAATACGGATGACATCTGGAACGAAATCCAGGAACACCCTTTTCTCGTCGAGTTGGAGGCTGGAGAACTTCCAGACGAGAAACTTAAGTTCTACTTTGAGCAGAACGCCCAGTATGTCGATGCTGTCTACCGGTGTCGGCTTGTCGCGGCCGCGAAAGCCCCCGATGAGGCAACGTTCGATCTTCTCACCAGAGATTGGAACCTTGAGCCAAGCGAGGACCGCCAATGGCGACTGTTGGAGATGTTTGGAGGGGATCGTGACAGTTGCCCCCCGATGGCTCCGGCGTGCCGTGGGTATACCTATCACATGTGGTACAACGCCCTCGCTGGAAGAACAGTCGACTGGCTTGCCAGTTTTGTCGCATGCCCGTGGACATACGACATGATCGGTCGAAAAATTTCAGGCAACATTGGTGAAGAGCGCCGTGAGGACTGGATGGAGTTCTATGGCTCTCAGAGACACCACGATCTCATGGACGACTTTCGTGGTGCGCTTGACCGTCTGAGCGTGGGTCTTGATACGAAAGATCGGGAAGGTCTGCTCGAGAATTGGCGGCTTGGGATGAAATACGAGTGGATGTTCTGGGACGATGCCTATCACCTGCGGGGATGGCCCGTCTGATTCCCGCATTTTCCGGGACTTCAACAAACACGGTCTCCAGTTGGGGCAGCCTCCTCAAGCTCTTGTCGTTTTCGGTCGGATCCGGCCTGCCCCGGTAGTCCATTCGCGTGATATGAGTGGTTGCTCTCGCTAGCGCTTGTTGTCGCTGTCTAGGTGGATCCTTCACTTCGCACTGGTGGCGCCTAGCTCGACATCAAGGTCTGAAATGGACAGGGGCGTTGCAGGCAGTTAACGTGCAGGCGGTCGAGAGTGTTTTCCGTAGGGCTTGAGAAGGGGTCTTATTATGATTAGGAATCGGATCGGGCTGAGGATCGCCATTTTGGCGCTAGTGCTGATCTCCACGCTGATAGCGGGGGCATGTAGTTCCGATGCGGCTGAGGAGGCTGCTCCCGCTGCGGCGGCTGCTCCGGCAAGGGTCTCTGACGACGGAACTGTCGTCATCGCATGGACTGGCTACTACAACAGCCTCGATCCTCCTGACAGTTTGGTTACCTTCAACAGAGAGGCGAGCGTAGGGCTCTACGACCGCCTCCTCACATACGATTTCACGGCGAGGGCTGACGGAAGTCTCGTCTGGAATGGCTTGGAGCAGGCCCCTGGTCTCGCTGAGAGCTGGGAGATTGACGGCAGTTCTGTCACGTTCAAGATTCGCAAAGGCGTCACGTTCAACAAGACAGGCAACCCTCTGACAGCTGAGGACATCAAGTATTCATTTGTTAGAGCGATAGAAGTCCCGGGTTACGGGAGCTTCAACTCAGGGTTGGCTGGCCTCTTCGAACCTGCTCGGCAGATCACGGTCCACGACGACTACACGATTCAGTTCGATTACGAACTGAGAGATGGAACTCCGTTCCTGCTGACAGCGTCGCTACCGTCGATGCGCTTCCCGATCTTTGGGATTGTCGACTCTGTCGAGGTTGCGGCTCGTGCCACCGATGAGGATCCGTGGGGTCATGAATGGCTTAAGGAGAACCCAGAGGGGTCTGGTCCTTACACGATCGAGTCAGCGACGCCTGATGTAGAACTCATTCTCAAGCGAGTGCCGGGCCATTGGACCGAGCAGGGCTATGACGGGTTCGACCGTGTCATCTACCGGAAGTTCAACAGCGCCGCGGATATCACAGCACTCATGTTGGGCGGTGAGGTTGACGTGACATTTGCACTAGGAACACGCGA
>JASMKJ010000535.1 GCA_030749275.1 Acidimicrobiales bacterium | reverse complement strand
TCTATATGTTCGTCTCAGCCCTTACGAAGCTCTGCATACCGACGCTGTGAACTACGACGCCATGGCTAATTACCATCATCATTTCGTGCGCCAGGGGTTGACGACACCTGAAGATGTAGTTGCCGGCACCTGTTTACGCAGCGATGACCTCGGTCACGCGAAAGAGCAATTGAATGCGTGGGCTGAAGCTGGAATCGATTTGGTGTGTGCCTACCCGCACGGCTTAGACCAAGCCGAATACGAAACAGCGTTGGCTGCACTCACCGCCTGATCGGTCGACGCTTAGCTGTCTTCGGTGTTGAGATGTTCGAGTAGCAGCTGCATTTCTTGGTCAACGTTGACGGGAACAAGATAGTTATCTTCGTCACATATTTCGTCGATGCGTTCAGCGACTGATTCAAGGGTCAAGTCTTCTTCATATATGCCTTTGGTGACTCCCATGAACGCCCGACCCACTCTGCCTCCCGACGCGGAAAGCGTTTCACCGTTGAGGGAACAGGCCTCGTGTGCCAGATAGACCACAGCGGGTGCCACCTGTTGGGGGCCCATCTGCATCATGAGGTCTTCCCCGGTGAGACCCGTCATGTCAGCAATGGCGCCGTCATCGCCGAGGACATCTCCGGTCATTCGAGTCAACGCCCCTGGGGCTATTGCGTTGACGTGTATACCGTATCGAGCTCCTTCGATCGCGAGTGTCCGCGTAAACCCATAGATCGCGGCTTTTGCCGCGGAGTAGGCGGTTTGGCCGAACGACCCGAACAACCCTGACCCTGAGCTGGTGTTGACGATTCGTCCATAACCAACTGATTTCATGTGTTCATACGCCGGGCGGGTCACAAAGAAACATCCTTTGACGTGAACATCAATCACCGGTTCGAATTCGTATTCGTTGATGTTCAGGAATGTTCGGTTGCGGATAATGCCGGCATTGTTGATCACGATGTCGAGTTGCCCGAATTCTTCCAGAGTCGCGGCAACCATTGATTCGGCACCCTCGCGGGTGGCTACAGAATCACTGTTCGCGGCGGCGACACCCCCTGCATCACGTATTTCTTGGACAACCGCTTCAGCTGGGCTTGGGTCATGGTCTTGACCTCCCATAGTCGGCGAACCCAGATCGTTCACCATGACCGCTGCGCCCCGCGACGCGAGCAGGATCGCGTGTTCTCGACCTAATCCACCCCCCGCGCCGGTTACCAACGCGACTCGTCCATCGAATCTCAGTTCACTCATAACTGCACCCTAGATTGCGACGACAGGTGCGAGTAGTGACAAACTCTCTACATGATTAGCGATCTCGAAGAACACGTCATCGAAGGCAACGGAATACAAATCCATTACGTCACCAAAGGGGAAGGCCCAGCAGTCGTGATGTGTCACGGTTTCCCGGAGAGTTGGTACTCGTGGCGTCACCAAATCGACGCTCTAGCAGACGCCGGATATCAGGCTGTTGGCATGTCGATGCGTGGCTACGGAAAAACAAGTGCCCCCCAAGCAATCGATGCCTACGACATCAACCACCTTGTCGGAGATGTCGTTGCAGTCGCTAATCACCTAGGTCAGGGACCGGTCGTCGTCGCTGGTCATGATTGGGGTGCACCGGTTGCTTGGTTTTCGGCCCTCATGCGCCCAGATTTGTTTCGCGCTGTGGCTTGTTTGAGTGTGCCCTACACAGGTCCAATAGGGGCTCTGCCCGAAGGCATTGACCTGAACGGGCTCATGGCCCAAGCCGCGGGACCTGATCGAGATTATTACCGCCTGTTCTTCCAAGAACCAGGGAAAGCAGAAGCAGACCTCGAAGCCGACATTTATAAGACGATGCGTGGTTTCTTGTATGCCATCAGTGGTGACGCGCTCCGCAATGGTGACATCAGCGAACCGTTCGATGGTCACTTCCCAGCCGGTGAAGCTATGACTGACCAACTGGTGTCGCCCGATGAGTTACCTCCATGGCTCACTGAGGAAGATCTGCACTTCTATGTTGAAGAGATAACCCGAACAGGTTTTCGAGGGGGCTTGAACTGGTATCGAAATATCAACAGGCTGCCCGCGATCACGGCTCCTTTCCTCGGGTCAACCATCGAACAGCCTTCGTTCTACATGGGTGGTTCAACAGACCTGATCGCTGGGAACACCCCTGAGGCGATCAGCGCAATGCAACAGGCTTTGGGTGATTTACGTCACTGCGAAATCATTGAGGGTGCCGGTCATTG
>JASMKJ010000534.1 GCA_030749275.1 Acidimicrobiales bacterium | reverse complement strand
CACTCACCGGCAGCATTCTTGTTCGAATGGAGTCAAATGACGAAGCAAACCTCGATCTGTGGCGCACTTCTTGTCGCGTTGGGTGTGATTGTGACCATCGTGTCTGATTCAGGGAGTGTGACATCGCTCATCCCCGCTTTCGTGGGGATAATCTTCCTCGTTTTGGGAATGACTGCTGCAGCTAAACCGACATTGAGTCACCACTTGATGCACGTGATGGCTGTGATAGCGCTGCTTTCGGTGGTGGGAAGTCTGGGTTCGCTCATCGGTCGAGGTAGCACCGGTTGGGCGTTGTTTTCCCAATTAGCCACGATTGTCATTGCCGGTTTCTTACTGGTGAACGCTATTCAAGCGTTCCGTAATCGACCCCAGCCGTCATCTGAAGAGTCCTAACCCAACACCTCTTCGTTAGGGAAGAATGGCCATTTGTTGACTTGTCGGCAGCGCCAAGAAGTCATCGAATTTGGTGTAGAACTCTTCAAGGGTCATGATCTGGTAACACCTGAGCGTGCGGCAACGAGTGGGCTCTAAAGTTTGCAATACCTGTCCGGACGGAGAGCCCATGAACGAAGCTGCAGATACTCCGCACGCCGGCCCAGTGAACTGGGAGGGCGGTCCTCTAAGTGGTGTTCGCGTCATTGACCTTTCGGCTGTGGTGTCGGGACCGTTTGGGACGTCAATCCTCGCCGATCAGGGGGCTGATGTGATAGTCGTTGAGCAAGCCGGGTCGCCTGACATCGTGCGCAGCGCCGGTCCGCTCGCTGAATCGGCACAAGGAGTGAGTGCGTTCTTCGCTGCGATGAACCGCAACAAACGATCTATCGCCCTTGACCTCAAAGCCGAACGAGGCAAGATGCTCTTAAAGAGCCTTGTGGCGGTTGCAGATGTAGTCGTACAGAACTTCCGCCCCGGAGCCCTTGAGCGATTAGGTATGGGTTGGGATGTCCTCAGTGAGATCAATCCACAGTTGATCATGTGTTCCGTGAGCGGCTTCGGAACCGACGGACCCTATTCACATCGCCCAGCGTTCGATCCCATCGTGCAGGCAGTAGCGGGTTACCCGATGGTTCAAGTCGACGACGACGGTGTCCCTCATTTGATGGCCACGATCGTGTGCGACAAGGTCACATCTCTCAACGTCGCCCAATCGGTATGCGCAGCGTTAGTTGGGCGGGCCCACGGAGCAGGCGGTCAGCACATCGAACTAGCAATGGTCGACGCAAGTATCCACTTCTTGTGGCCCGAAGCAATGTGGAACTACACCTACCTCGACCATGAAACCGACATGCCTGACCTGTCGACGATCTACAAGCTGTTCGCCACCTCAGATGGTTACGCCATGGTGTACCCGGTGGCGACCGAAGCGCACTGGCAGGGGATGTGTTCGGCGTTGGGTCGTGATGATCTGGCTTCCGATCCCCGTTTCAAGGATCTCCAAGGCCGAGTGTTGTACGGGGGTGATGTCAATGATGAGCTCGAACGCGAGACCGTGAAGTTCACCACTACACAATTGGTCGCGCTGATGGACAAAGCCGACGTCCCGGTCGCTCCAGTCAACACGCGCGAAGCGATGATTGTCGACCCCCACATTCAGCATCGCGGGCTCATCGTTGAGTCTGTCCACCCGACCGCTGGTCGAGTCCG
>JASMKJ010000533.1 GCA_030749275.1 Acidimicrobiales bacterium | reverse complement strand
GCGACCCTCACCGTCGTCAAGTAGGCCCGGAAAGCGTTGGCTTCGAGTGTCAATTACTTCGGTGGCAAATCCGGCCTATCGTTCACCGTACCTATCGGAAGTGCGTGACGTGTTTGAACTCGATACCAACGAACTTGACCTCGCCGCAGGTGCGATAGGTACTGACATCACAGGTCTCGTTAAGGCATTAATAGAAACGGCACCTGACACTGTGATGTTGGTAGATCCAGATGGTTCGGTTGTCTACGTCAATCATCGAATTACCGACATTCTCGGATACGCCCCACGTGACCTCATGGGAATGAGCGTCGACGCTCTAATGCCCGCTGGCCTACGAAAAGCGCACGCCAACCACCGGAAGCGTTTCCAAATGGCGGCAGAAACTCGCCCCATGGGTAACAACCTCGACTTACACGCACTACATCAGCACGGTCACGAAGTACCCGTCGAAATCTCCCTGAGCCCGCTACCCGCGACTGATGGGAAGATCTGGGTCATAGCCGTCGTTCGAGATGTCACCGAACGTAAGGCACTGGAGGACCGAAGCCGGACCACTCACGCCCGGCTACTCGTCGCTAACGATAGAGAGCGAATCGCTCGTGATCTCCATGACTCTGTGATTCAGAGGCTGTTCGCTTGCGGACTGACTCTCCAGGCGGTTTCAGCAATCATCGAACAACCAATGGCTCGCCGCATCGAATCAACCATTGATGAACTCGATGACACCATCGCCGATCTTCGGCAAGCCATTTTCGATCTCCAAAGACATCGCGAGGGAGAGCCGAGTTCGGTCAGAATCCGCAACACCATCGAAGCCTCACTACAGTCTTCGAGCGCTTCGCTGACTGCACTCAAGGGCACAGACCTACTTGAAGGACTGGCTGAAAGCCTTGTCTCAGACATCGACTCAGTGATTCGAGAGTTACTTACAAACGCGATCCGTCACGCGAACCCAAGACGCGTCGCCGTCATCATCGATGACTCCGAAGGATTATCGATCGAAGTGCGCGATGACGGCCCGGGGTTTACCTTCGAAGGTCCCGAAGGCAACGGCATACCCAACCTTCGCTCACGCGCTGCGCGACATGGTGGACAATTTACTGTCAGCCGAGACATCACAAATCTTTGGACCATCGCTAGATGGCAGATCCCTGAGAAAAGCCAATGACTGCCTCCGAACCGACTCGGGTTCTCATACTCGACGACCATGAAATCGTCCGCAGCGGGCTTTCCGATCTTCTCCAAGCAGACGGCGAATTTCACATTGTTGCGACTACTGGATCCATTACCGAAGCTTTACCTCTGTTGCGCGGCCTCCGGCCAGACATCGCTGTCATAGACGTTCAACTGCCCGACGGAAGTGGCATCGACTTAGTAAGGCAACTAAAAGAAGATCTCCCTGAAATCACTACCGTAGTGTTGACCTCCTTTGATGACGACGCCTTACTCATAGAGGCCTTAGAGGCGGGAGCTGAAGCCTTCATGGTTAAAGAGATCAGGAGCTTCGACCTCACAAAAACCCTCCAGCACATTGCGGCAGGCCAACCCATCTACTCCAATGATGAGCGGGCGAAAGTGATAGCTCAAGCTCGCACTCGGCTCTCCACCCGTGATGGAACCGCTGACCTTTCCCCACAAGAACTCCGAATATTCGAACTGATCGGTGATGGGCTCACCAACCGACAAATCGGCGAAACGTTATTTATTGCCGAAAAGACAGTCAAGAACTACATCACAAGTCTTTTCAACAAGCTTGGGGTCAACCGAAGAGCAGAAGCCGCAGCTATGGCAGCACGTCGCGCCGAACGAAGCCGCCATACCCCCGACTAAACCGCACGCGCCCGTCTCAGACGGCACGTCCTTCGTTGAAGCACCGAATTGCATGAAAGGACAATCACACAGCGTGCATTTCCTTGATAACCCCTTGCGAAAGCCTGGCCATTAACAACGGGGCTTTGGCTTCAGCAGCCGGAAACAATCTAG
>JASMKJ010000532.1 GCA_030749275.1 Acidimicrobiales bacterium | reverse complement strand
GAAATCGTCGCTGTAAACGACCTTGGCGATCAGAACACCATGGCTCATTTATTGAAGTACGACTCAGTGCTAGGAAACCTTCCAAATGATATTTCAGCTACCGAGGGCGGAATTTCCATTGACGGCCAGCTGCTGAAGGTTCTATCTGAACGAAACCCAGCGGACTTACCGTGGGCAGAGTTAGAAGTTGATGTGGTGATTGAGTCCACAGGTATCTTCACTGACAGGGACAAAGCAGCGCAACACATAGATGCTGGAGCCCCGCTGGTAATAGTGTCAGCTCCAGCTAGTGGCGCTGATGCGACGATCGTTGTCGGGGTAAACCACGATGAATTCGACAAAGGTGCTCACAAAGTGATTTCCAATGCCAGCTGCACCACCAACTGCTTTGTTCCAATGGTGCAAGTACTTGATGATGCCTTCGGGGTAGAGAAGGGTCTGATGACAACAGTTCACGCCTACACAGGCGACCAGTCACTGGTTGATGGGCCGCACAGCGATTTACGGAGGGCCCGAGCCTCCGCAGTGAACATCATTCCGACCTCTACCGGCGCAGCCCGAGCTACCGGTCTTGTCTTGCAGGCTATGAACGGCAAGCTGGATGGCACCTCGTTAAGAGTGCCGATCCCAGATGGCTCCATCACCGACTTCACAGCGGTTCTTTCCGCGTCGCCTACCGTCGCTGAAATCAACAGTGCCTTTGCCTCTGCTGCCTCTAAGGCTCCGCTCGCTGGGATTCTTTCCTATAGCGAAGACCCGTTGGTCTCAGCGGATATTGTCGGAGATCCATCCAGCTGTGTATTTGATGCGGGCTTGACAATGACTATGGACAACCTCGTGAAGGTCAGTGGCTGGTATGACAACGAATGGGGCTACTCCAATCGTCTAGTTGACCTCGTCGGGATCACCTGCAGTTGAGTTCGAAATGACCAATCTTTCGATCCCGACTCTTGAAGATCTTGAGTCATCGGTAAGTGGGTTGGAGAATAAACGCATTTTGGTTCGATGTGATTTCAACGTCCCGCTCCGAAACGGGGAAATAGCGGATGACTTGAGAATCAAGGCGGCTATGCCAACGATTTCTTGGCTGCTTGAAAGACGTGCGCTTGTCGTCCTATGTACTCACTTTGGACGACCGGAGGGAAAGGTTGACTCTCGGTTCTCTATCGAAATTCTTCGTGGTCGGATCGAGGAATTGGCGCCAGGCGTTGAGCTGATCGAAAACCTTCGGTTCAACCCCGGAGAAACAGCGAATTCTCCTGAGCTTGTGCGCTTTCTGGTGGAGGGCGCTGGTGGAGCGCCGTTTGATGGGTATGTCAACGATGCTTTTGGGGTCTCACACCGTGTCCATGCATCGGTGGTTGGTCCACCGAAGATGCTTCCCTCAGCTGCTGGTCGACTCTTGCAAAAAGAAGTTGAAGTTCTGGGTGCCATGAGGTCTAATCCGCAACGACCGTTTCTGGCTGTACTTGGCGGGGCGAAAGTTAGCGACAAGCTAGGCGTCATCGAAGCCCTGCTTGAAGTCGTCGACCAATTAATTATCGGCGGAGGGATGTGTTTCACCTTTTTGAAAGCTCTAGGGAACAGCGTCGGCGATTCATTATGTGAGGATGATCAAGTCGACACGTGTAAACGGATTCTGGAGTCCGGCGCATCGATTTTGCTGCCCAGCGACATAACAGCACTGAGTCCCGAAGGCGAAGTCCGACAGATGGGCCGGTCAATGCCCGATGGATGGAAAGGTCTTGATATCGGACCCGGCAGCGCTGCCGAGTTTGGCGATGCAGTCCTTGATGCCAAAACGGTTTTTTGGAACGGCCCGATGGGAATGTTCGAGGATCCCCGATTTGCTGCGGGGACCGCGGCGGTGGCTCAGTCTTTAGCTGACACGCGTGCTATCACGGTGGTCGGTGGGGGAGACAGCGCAGCGGCTGTAACGGAATTCGGCCTTACGCCGTATATGGACCACATCAGCACAGGTGGAGGAGCAAGTTTGGAGTTTCTAGAACTCGGCGACCTGCCCGGCCTCGCAGCACTTCGAAATTAAGGAACTCAGATGACGCGTATCCCTTTGATCTCCGGCAACTGGAAGATGAATCTCAACCACTTTGAAGCGATTCAACTGCTTCAGAAATTGAGCTACGAGCTTAGAAATCATGACTACCACGCCGTCGAGGTCTCGGTCCATCCCCCCTTCACCAACCTTCGGTCGGTGCAAACGGTGATCGATGCCGACCGAATGTTGTTCCAGCTTGGCGCCCAGAACTGCCACGCAGAAGATTCTGGCGCCTTCACAGGCGAAGTGTCGCCCGCGATGTTAGAAAAAATGGACGTCGCCTTCGTAATCGTTGGTCACAGCGAACGTCGGGCTTTGTTCGGCGAAACCAACGACGTTGTCGCAGCGAAGGCGACGGCAGTAATGACGCATGGCATGACCCCCATCGTGTGTGTGGGGGAGACACTTGAGGAACGCGAAAGCGGGAACGCGGAAGCGATTGTAGAAGCACAGGTGCGAGGAAGTTTGACCTCACTTAGCGGCAGCAAGCTAGCGGACGTCGTCGTCGCATACGAGCCGGTATGGGCCATAGGCACCGGCATCACTGCCTCAGCAGATGATGCTCAACTGATGTGCGCGCATATTAGAAGTGTTATCGCAAGCATGAGAAAAGCCGCGGCAGACAAGGTCAGGATCCAATACGGGGGGTCGGTGAACGCATCAAACGCAGCTGAATTAATGTCGATGTCAGACATTGATGGAGCCTTAGTCGGCGGAGCATCGCTGGAAGCGGGATCGTTTGCGAGGATCGTGAACTTCAAAGACACCTAAAATCGTCAATATGCCTTCCACCAAGTCGAATTCCAGCCGACCACAGCTCCAAGACGGCCTCATCGCCGTCGTGAAACGGGACTGTCCCACCTGCGTAGACATCGTCCCCGTGCTCGAAGAACTCAGCCAGAGAGGGCCAGGCATCATGGTTTACACCCAAGACGACCCAGATTTCCCGGCATCTGTTGAAACACGGATCGACGATCGCAGCCTGGAGTTTTCCTGGCATCACAATGTGGAAACCGTGCCAACACTTATATACGCCCAAGATGGCGCAGAATTAGCGCGAACGGTCGGGTGGAGCCGCCGTGATTGGGAAGCCATGTCCGGCGTCGACGATCTAGGCAGTCAGCTCCCAGAAATGCGACCTGGGTGTGGGTCATTGTCGGTTGATCCGAACCTTGCAGATGCGTTGGATTCGAAGTTCGGACAACGGACGACCCAAAGCCGCACAGTTGAGTTCGCAAACCTCGAGGATGAATTCGATGCGATGTTTGATCGAGGCTGGTCTGATGGTTTGCCGATCATCCCACCGACCGAGCAACGCGTAGCCCGGATGCTTTCGGGCACGACCCGCCGACCACACGAAATAGTGGCCATCGTGCCACCCACCCTCAATGAATGCAGTGTCGAAAAGATAGCTATCAATGCGGTGATGGCAGGCTGCAAACCCGAGTATTTGCCAGTTGTGTTGGCGGCTGTGGAGGCAGCCTGCACAGATCAATTCAACATGCATGGTCTCCTGTGCACCCTTTGGTTCTCGGGTCCGATCATCATTGTCAACGGCCCAATTCGTCAGCGAATCGGAATGAACGCAGACAAAAATGCATTGGGGCAAGGCAATAGAGCGAATTCCACAATAGGAAGAGCGCTTCAACTCGTTGTGAGAAATGTTGGGGGTGGGAAACCAGGCATAGGCGGAATTGACCGATCGGCTCTGGGTGCGCCATCCAAGGTTGGGTGGTGTTTTGCTGAAGACGAAGAAAATTTACCTGAAGGATGGGATCCGCTGTCTGTCACTCGAGGATTCGAAAGAAACGAAAACACTGTCACGCTGTTCGCTGGCCACGGACCCATTGGGTGTATAGATCAGATCTCGCGAACACCGGAGTCGTTGATTCGCACATTGGCACAGCAACTTCAGGGAGTCGGCAATCGCAAACTCCCAAGCGAAGCAATGATTGTCATGACCCCTGAACATATGAACGTGTTCGCTGCCGCAGGCTGGTCAAAGGCGAAGTTCTATGAAGAATTGGAGCCACTACTGCAAATGGACCCTGACCTTTCTGCTCGCGGAGCTTTAGGGATAGAGGAAGGCATACCAATGTCAAGCAACGAAGAAACAGTCTTTGGCTCTGTAGCTGGAAGAGAAATCCGCAAACTCCCTGGATGGTCTCCGATGGTCGTTCGAGCCGGGGGAGGTGCGGGTGGTTTCTCAGCGATCTTGGAGGGTTGGGTTCCGGGCAGCAAAGGGAGTACCCCAATTACGCACCGGATCTACACCTAGACAGCGACCTTTACCCGGGAGTCCAGACCGAGGAGTCGCGTAGAGAGGCTGGTACTATCAAGCCTGTGTTGACCTGGATAATTGGTGCTCTACATCTGATTTCCGCATTCTCGCTCGTGGGCCTTGTGCTGCTGCACAGTGGGAAAGGTGGAGGTGTCTCCGACATGTTCGGGGGCAGTGTTGGGGCAACAGCTGCGGGGTCGACTGTTGCCGAAAAGAACCTCAGCCGAATCACTGTGGTGGTCGCTGTGACCTTTGGTTTCACGACACTTATCTTGGGTCTCTTGCTTGCCTGAGTCTGCCATCAGCTCGATTCTTCGTGCGTTGGCAAGCTTCATGTCGTTGGTAGAGTGGGCTTTCTTCCGGATCTCGGAATAGCGTCGGAGTGGCGGAATTGGCAGACGCGCTAGACTAAGGATCTAGTGCCCGTTAAGGGTGTGGGGGTTCAAGTCCCCCCTCCGACACCATTTGAAGGCATAGCAAACCGAAGCCAGACATGAATGGTTCCCGTAAGCGCTTATTGTTGCGTTGAGAGTACTCACGAACTGACTCGAGGTTTACAACTATGGACATCACGAGTACTGAGACGTTGCCGGGCCGACGAATTACCTCTGTGAAGGGGGTCGCGGTTGGGTCAACGGTTCGAACTAAAAACATTGGCAAGGACATTGGCGCTGGTCTCAAGTCACTTGTCGGTGGAGAACTCAAGAGCTATTCAGACATGCTCACTGAGGCGAGAGCTGAGGCGCTCTCCCGTATGGAAGAACAAGCCGTTGAACTCGGCGCTGACGCCTTGGTCAACCTCCGTTTCATGACATCATCCGTTGCTGCCGGTGCTTCAGAAATTTTGGCTTATGCAACTGCTGTCACCACTGAAGCCTCCTAACTAAGCGAAATGAGGCAACTAATCGTAAATGATGACAGAACGACCTTCGGACCCTGTGAGCATGGCGTCGATAGCGTCCTGGACATCTTCGATTCGTACTCGCTTGGAAATCAAACGGTCAACAGGCAACCGACCTTCTAGGAACGCAGAACACAAGTCCTCGATTGCTTGACCGGGA
>JASMKJ010000531.1 GCA_030749275.1 Acidimicrobiales bacterium | reverse complement strand
GATACCGGCCCGCTGGGTAGCGATGAAAGAGAGCGAGTCAACTAGTAGTAACCCGGTACTTGCTGCACACCGGACCTTCCCTATCGACCTAGATGGCGTGGAAGTGGAGGTTTTTATGTGCGCACACATAAAGATTCAACTAGGCGGCTCTCCAGCTCCTCGAATCCACTTCTATGACGATTGCGTCGGCCCTTCGCAGAAGATCCATATCGGCTACTTCGGAACCCACCTGCCGCTCTAGAACCCGAGGACGACTCTCTTATGCCTGTAGCTACAACAACCGTTCCGGCGATCAGAGGTGTCATCGGTAGGACCGTCTACTACCAAGCAAACATTCCAGCACGCGATTTGGTTGCTATCGCGATCCCGGCGAGTGAAATGCCCAACTGGGGCAACGCGAGTATGAGTGAAAAGATCCAGCGGGACGTTTCACTCCCGCGGGTCAAAGAAGAGTTGATGCCGTATTTGGCTTATTCACGGGACCGCTTCTACGGGTCGCTGATTATCACAGTGATGGAACCAAAGCATTTTGAATTTGAGGCACTATCCGATGTCGTCCCCAAGATGCCCGCCGCCTACGAGAGCAGCGCGCAGGCTGTCGGGTTCCTGACCATTGCTGGTGGCACTCTGGTGGCCCTTGACGGCCAACACCGTCTTGTAGGGATGCGCGAGTTGATCACCAACCCCGGGGATTACACGGGCGACGCGGTGCGAGAGATCGGTAACGACAACGTCTGTGTCATGTTCATCCGACACGAAAGTCTCGAAAGCACGCGAAGAATCTTCAACAAGGTCAACCGGCACGCACGTCCCACAACACCGAGCGACAACATCATCACCAGCGAAGACGACGGTTACGCAATCATCGCCCGGTGGCTGACCGAAATGGATCCACCACCCGGAGTTCGGACACCTCGGCCACCCCTGAACTGGTTGAACAGAAATGGTGACCCAATCGTTGAATGGAAGAGAACAACACTGACCCAGAACAGTCCTAGCTTGACGACCCTGACAGCGGTGTACCAGACAGTCCAGTCGATACTCATCGCAAACGGTCTTCCCAAATTCAGTGATTCAATCAACCGTCCGCCCGACGAGGAACTCAAGAAGGGTTATCGGTGGGCCGCTCGTTGGTGGGAAGCGGTCCTTGAAGAAATCGCTCCCCTAAATTGGGTGAGGAACCGACCCGAGGAAATTCCCTCCATGCGCGGTCCCTCGAAGAGGCACTCGCTGCTGTTCCGACCAGTTGGACAAATGGCACTCTTTCGAGGAATCGGTACGGCAGTTGATTTGGGGTACAACCTCGAAGAGACCATTAGGCGGTGCAACAAGATCCCTTGGAGTACTAGGAGCCGCCTCTGGCGTGAGATCTTGGTCTCAGAGGCCTTGCGACCCATCACAAGAGAAAAAAACATCCGACTGGGCGGGGACCTCATCGGATATCTCCTAGCTGGCCATCGGATGAGCCCCGAGGACATCTACGCACTCCAAGCAAGCTGCGCTACCGAAAAGGGATGGTTAGAAAGCAGCGGACAACCCCCCCGACCCCTGCCAGATCCCATTT
>JASMKJ010000530.1 GCA_030749275.1 Acidimicrobiales bacterium | reverse complement strand
ATTGAAGAGTGCTCGCCATTTTCGCAGTGAGAGCAGGGGGACGGTACCCGACGCCCAGAACGTGGTGACACAAATCAATGTCGGGAAATTTTGCCGCACACCACGTCAAGGTGGTCCACGCTTCAAGAAACGGATCCGTCTTCTTATCAAATCCGTAAAAGTGGTCTGCGATCCACAAACTGTCAAAGTGCGGAGTAATCGCAGGCAAGATGTGGTCGCACTGATACTGGACGATTGGTTGGTATTGGCTCCACTGGTTCCCAATAACTGGAGACAGCCAACCGAACCTCAGTCCCCGGGAACTAGTTCCCACCTGAAGACCTCTCGTTGATGGGCACTACGTCAACTCTGAACGGTCGTACGCCAACCATGCAGGTCATCCCCACTGCCATTCTGAATCGCCACCAGACTTTCCCTAAGACGAAGCGTGTTAGTTCCTGGTTCGCCATCTCCAAAAACAATTTTCGAATTCCCTCGCAGCATGGTTCCAACGGGAGAAAGCACAGCAGCAGTCCCCGACAAAAATGCCTCACCGCGACCGGCCCAGTCTTCGAGCTCTTCCAGTTCAATGGGTCGTTCTTGTATCTCGTATCCCAAATCTTCGGCGAGTGCGATCACAGATGACCGCGTAACGCCGTGAAGAAATGAGCTATCCAGCTGTCGCGTCACAACGCGATCATCGTCGGCGAGAAAGAAGTTAGCGGCTCCTGTTTCTGTGATGTCACCACCAGTTGCAAACAAGATTTGGTCGACTGCCGCGTTCTCTGCCATCGCGTCCAATGTGGGCGATAGTGCCATCGCGTAATTTGCACCGGACTTAACCATGCCGAATTGAGGGGTGGTGCGCGGAATGTCCTCTTCAACTAACAACGTCAATGGCCTCACCCCACCTTTGAAATAATCACCGACCGGGCAGTTGACGATGTATAGCAACGCCTCGGAGGTCGGGGTTGCTGCCGCTCCGATGTTCGGTTCAGTGCCGATGAGAGTTGGTCTGATGTACAAGGAACCAGGGGGCGGCGGAACCTCTCCGACGTTTGCTTCGACGGTATCTACGATCATCTGCCGCAACACTGCGGCATCTAGCGCAGGCAACCTTAAGAGTTCTGCGCTTTGACACATTCGAGTGACATGGTCGTCGAGTCGAAAGATTGCAAGCGAACCGTCAACTTGCCAGTGGGCCTTGAGGCCTTCGAATATGGCGCTTCCATAGTGAAGGGCATGGGCTGCTGGACTCAAGGAAAAGTCGCCATAGGGTTCGACATTGCCACCGTATTGATAGACGCCGTCCTTCGTGGGTGCAGTTGTCATCCAGTCGCAAAACACAGTGCCGAAGGGCACCGTCATCGGATCCGGTTTCTCACTCATGGCAGCTCCCTCTGAGCTTGAAACTCTACCCCAATGCGGAGAGGATCAAATCAGATTTGTCGATGACGCGCCACTCGATAGGACTTTGGTCCGCTCCGTCCCCTACGTTGTGCATATGACTCAACTCTCTCAGTCCGTCCAACTCGAATTTGACGGCGATATCGCGATCATTCGCGTCGATAATCCACCTGTCAACGCACTCAGCCACCATGTCAGGCAAGGTCTTCTCGATGGCATGAGCCAGGCCGAGGAAAGCGATGCAGCGGCCATCGTCCTGATTTGCGATGGCCGCACCTTTATAGCGGGAGCCGACATAACGGAATTCTCCGGGGCCCCGCAGCCCCCAAGCCTCCAAGAGGCACAGGACGCCATGGAGAATTGTTCAAAGCACGTCATAGCCGCGGTGCACGGAACCGCCCTCGGCGGCGGTCTGGAAGTAGCCTTGTGTGCCCATTACCGTGTCGGCGTTGCGTCCAGCCAATATGGCCTTCCGGAAGTGAAGCTCGGCCTTTTACCCGGTGCTGGCGGGACCCAACGCTTACCCCGCATCACCGGTGCATCGAAAGCG
>JASMKJ010000529.1 GCA_030749275.1 Acidimicrobiales bacterium | reverse complement strand
ATGCCGCGGACTGGCCCCAAACGATCTCGGTGACCGCTACAAACTCGTAGGATTAAAGCAAGCATGCGTAGTCGAAAGATCATAGGAATTCTGGCTCTGCTCTTAGTGTCGTTGACGAGCTGCGAAAACGATCCCAAAGCTCGCCCAATTCCATCAACAACACCTGTTCTGACGACGTTGCGTCCTGAGCTGACGACGACAACAACTGAGAAAGTTGTTCAGCGAATGGCCTACACCGTTCAGCCAGGGGACACTCTTGGCAAGATTGCTAAAGCCTTCAACGTAACTGTGTCCGAACTAATGCACGAGAACGGTAAAGAAGACACGATTCTTGGTATAGGGGAAACCCTCTTTATTCCTCCCCCATCGGATGACATTCGCGAGTGACAATGACCGGTGTCAAGATCCAAGTCATTTCGGCACTAGTGCTCACCTTGGGAACTCTGGCTTGTGCCGCAGACAGAACACCAGAGCCCCTCACCAACACTTCCCCGTCGATCGTGCCGCAGAGCACTGCACCCGGGGAAGAAGGATTTCGTGAGAGGTACGTGGTTGTTCGGGGTGACACGCTTATCGCCATCTCGGATCGGTTTGGTATCGACTTGAACGATTTGGTGCGCGAAAACAACATTGCGGATCCGACCATGATCTATGTCGGCCAAGTGCTATTGATCCCGCCTCCCCCCGATGAGGCGGATGGACCGCTGCTCACCGTCGCTCCGCCTACAGATCCTCTATTACCAACCCTTGAGCCAACCACCTCATCGGCGCCGTAGCGACACTTCATCTCGAGGTGCCTGGATTTGTTTGACTCGGCGTGTAACTGTGATTGGGTGTTGCTAGGAAGACACCGGTGACTGAACCAAGCTCAATCCCATCCAGAATCGACGAACTCGATAAACAAGTCGATGAATGGTGGGAGCGTTGGCGCGGCGTGCCCGCGGTTGACCGTCTATTTTTTTGCGCGTCAAATCTGGGTGACTTCAGCCTCATATGGCACATTGTGGGAGGCCTTCGGGCGCTGCCCCCCGGCAGGAACCCCGGTACCGCCGTTAGATTCAGCGCCCTTATGGGTTTCGAGTCACTGCTAATTAACCAGGGAGTGAAGAGATTCTTCCTCCGGAGTCGACCGGGGTCCGCCGATGACAACGCTACAAACCATCAGCTCCGCGAGCCGATTACTTCTAGTTTCCCGTCGGGTCACGCGTCGGCGGCATTCTGTGCTTCGGCCGTTCTTGCCCGACGTTCCAAGCTTGGCTCACTTTGGCATTTAGTCGCCGGAGTAGTTGCGTGTTCTCGCATCCACGTGCGCCTGCATCACGCCTCTGATGTCACGGCTGGCGCGTGTATGGGCTTCCTGTTGGGCAAAGTCATCGGAAAGCTTGTACCTAAGGACTAGCCACCTAGCGTTTGTAGGAATTGGCTGGCGGCTCTACGCCTGAGCAGAAACTTCCATCTCTGACTCGACATCGGGCAGATCGAGTTTTACATCGGCTACCGGCTGTTCGATTCGGATCAACGCCGAGCGAATATCCAGTAGCACATCAGTTACTTCACTAGCGGAGACCAACTCTCGTTGCATGAAGCTTCCCAGAGAGCGGTCGACGATAGAAAGAACTTCTCTGACGTTTTCCGGGACAACTATCTGCACGTCCTGAGGTTCGGTCACCAGATGCTCCTATCCACTGGAATCAAATAACTAACTGCTTCTTTTACCCTAGCGCTGTCGGTCACCGCATAACGAGCTTATTTGACACAAGAAACTGGTTTGACCAGAAGAGTAAGTTGATATTAATGAGCGACACAGCACATATTCCTCTCGGCGTCACCTTCGGAAGTTTGGGTGTTTTCGGTCCATCAGCGGTGCCCGAAATAGCTCAATCGGCGGCCGCGGCCGGATATCAGTCTTTCTGGACCGTTGAGGCCACAGGGACCGATGCGGTCAGCCTCTTGGGAGCTGCTTCCCAAGCGGCGCCAGGACTCGATCTGGGAACCGGCATCGTGCCCATTCAACTTCGTAATCCGTCGCTAGCTGCCATGACCGCAGCAACCCTCCAGTCACTCAATCCGGACCGGACGATCTGGATGGGCCTAGGCGTATCGGCACCCGGTGTCCTAAGCCAACATGGGATTGAGACTCCTCAACGTCCGATAGCGATGATGCGCGAATATGTCGCCTTAATGAGGGAATGCCTGTCGGGTGAATCAGTTACTTTCCAAGGAGATTTTTGGGAGGTCCGGCGATTTCGCTTGGCGGTACGAAAACTAGAAAGCACACCGAAAATTGTCGTGGCGGCTCTAAACCCACAAATGTTGAAACTCGCTGGCGAAATAGCGGACGCTGTGCTGCTCAATTACATTCCACCGGCTCACGTTCCTGAAACAATTCGACATATCCGCGAAGGCGGGGACGCGCTCATCATGAGTAACGTGCACGTTGCCGTCACCGACTTTAGCGAAGCGCAACGTTCCGCCCGCAAAGACCTCTTCAACTACGCGATGGCCGACGGTTACGCAAATATGTTCCGCTCAGCCGGCTTTGACACTGAAGTTGACGAACTTCGCTCGTATCAGGAGCAACGAGACCGAGAGGGCGCTCTCAACGCCATAAGCGAACGTATGATTCAAGCAATCAACTTCATCGGATCTAGGGACGAAGTAGCTGATTTCGTCCGCGAATATGTGGACGCTGGTGTGGAATACCCAATCATCATGCCCATGCCCTGGGGAGAAGACCGCAAGCTTGTAACCACGCTAACGCTGGAGGCAGCAGCTGCTTTCCAATAGTGATATCCAAATTGACTTGCGTTCAATCGCTGACGTATCGATACCGAAGACCCTGCACAACCTTCACACAACTCGGTCTCCAGGAGATGTGCTAAAGCTACTTTTCGGCGCCGGTCCAGACACACAACGAATTGCTGATGTCTTAGAGGGAGCAGGGTTCAAAACTCTGAAGACAACCTCCCATGGAGCAGGCACCCAAATTGAAAGTCAAGTGCTCCCCACCTTGCCCGACGCCGTCAGCTCAAATATGCGAATGCTGCTGGTGGGACTAAATCCCAGTCTTCACTCGGTTGAAGCTGGCTACGGCTTCGCCGGTCCAGGAAACCGCTTTTGGCCCGCTGTAACCGAAGCTGGGCTGATTAGCAAAGACCGCGACCCCATGCACGCGTTGAAGCACCACCAGATCGGGATGTCTGATCTAGTAAAACGAGCCAGCACGAAAG
The DNA here is from genome assembly GCA_030749275.1 of Acidimicrobiales bacterium. Lineage (GTDB taxonomy): Bacteria > Actinomycetota > Acidimicrobiia > Acidimicrobiales > Poriferisodalaceae > UBA6944. Next base: position 1,259 of record JASMKJ010000529.1, on the reverse strand, counting down.
CTTCAGCCATATCGGATGCGGAGTATCAAGCCGGAGTCGCGCGGCTAGACAGGCTCTGTAGTTGGCTATCGCCCGAAATAGTTTGCGTTTTGGGAATTACTGGCTGGCGTTCCGCGTTAAACAATAGAAATCTTCGATTGGGGAAACAGACGACTCAGTTGGGCGGTCGCACTGTCTACGTAATACCAAATCCAAGTGGACTCAACGCACACACAAATCACGCGGATCTCGTTAAGCGGTTCAAAGAGCTAATCAAGATCGTCAGCAGCTCCACTTCTTAGTCTGTAAGGGCGATCCCCGTAGGGCAGGAGACTCCCGTTCCACCCAATCCGCAGTATCCGTTGGGCACCTTGTGTAGGTATTGCTGGTGGTAATGCTCTGCGTAATAGAAGTCATCCTCAAAGAGAATCTCGGTCGTTATGGTCTCGTAACCTGCAACGTTCAGCGCTTTTTGAAACTCGATCCTGCTCGATTCGGCAAGACTTCGCTGCTCTTCGTTGGAGACATAAATACCTGATCGATATTGAGTGCCAATGTCATTTCCCTGACGCATGCCCTGAGTGGGGTCATGGTGTTCCCAAAAAAGAGTCAACATGTGCGCAAAGTCAACAACTTCAGGGTTGTAGATCACTAGCACTACTTCGTTGTGACCGGTCAGACCGCTACAGACTTCTTCGTATGTGGGGTTCCTGGTAAGACCAGCCGAATAGCCCACAGCGGTGGTAACAACGCCCGGGGTTTGCCAAAAAACTCTCTCGGCGCCCCAAAAACAACCCATTCCGAAGACGATTCGTTCACTTGGCTCCGCAAAAGGAGGGGTAAGCGACTCGCCAAGAACCTCGTGTACTGGAGGGACTGGCATTTCCATATCACGCCCCGGCAACGCAGTCTCAGGGGTTGGCATTTCTAGCTTTCTGCTCCATAGCGACATGACTCACACCTCGAGTTCAGATTAGACCAGCCTCCGCATCGAAGCACCACCCTGTTCTAGCCTTACTGCATGTCTACCTCTCTTATCCCTCCAGAATCTTTGGCTCGTGTCGGTGAGATTCTTTCGGAGCCTGTGACTGTTCTCATCGATCGGCGAGAAGCCCAGCGATACGCTTACGCCGTAGGCGATCTAAACCCGATTTATTTCGATAAGGGTTCGGCGCGAGCGGCCGGATACCACTCGATCACGGTTCCTCCTCTTTTCATAACCCATGCACTCGTCCGACCAAAGCCAGCGGACGAGCTTCGACTAGATGGGCTCTACGAAG
>JASMKJ010000528.1 GCA_030749275.1 Acidimicrobiales bacterium | reverse complement strand
GTGCTTTTGCACTTAACGCGGGCAGTGCCTTTTGTTCCCAAACATCTGACACTTCGCCCAGCGACAGATCTTTGGGTACCGACGCCTCATCGTTTCTGTCCAGCTGTGCCTCATCGTGAGGTTTCGTCGAAATCATGCTGTCGTTAGGTGGAGGGGGCGGCACATTGACAGCCTCGGGGATCGGTGCCAGTCGTTCGGGCTCATCGGCTGTTTGGGTAGCAGCCAGTGCGGCACGCGCCTGCTCAGCGGGTTTGCTTCCCGGGTTCGGCGACGTGGCAGAGGTCTTGGAGGTGTCCCGTCCTACCCCAGTTTGCGTAGGTTCAGCGAAAAGACGGACCATCGCTAAGTCGAGAACTAGCTGAGGGTCAGGGGACTGACGCATATCTACGAGGACCCGTCCCAGTAGTTCTAATGCTCGGACGTTCACCGCTCGGGTCATGCGAGACGCCAAAGCGGCAAGTTGAGGTAACTCTTCATCAGTAATTTGGCCGGAGGTAACTCCAGCACCCGCGAGAAACACATCTCGCAGTTTTCTGGTGGTGCGATGTGCAAGATCTCTGGGGTCGACGCCTGCTTCAACGGTTTGCGCAATTGCTGTCAACGCGCCAGTGAGATCTTGATCTGCTATCGCCTCAATCAGAGCATCAGTTGATCCGCGATGTTCTGGAATCCCGCCAGCGGTAACAACTTGATCCAAGGCTGAAAGTGTGTCCCGAACTGAACCAGCACCCCGCTCAACGACATAATCAATAACCGTCGCATCGATCTGTAGTTCAGCTCGTTCGGCAATTTCTTTGACGTGGTCGCTGAGTAGCCCTGCGGAGACCAACGTCAGTTCGACATGTTGTGTCCTACTGCGAATCGTGGGAAAAACTTTTTGTGGATCAGTAGTTGCCAGGATGAAAATGACGTGTTCTGGCGGCTCTTCCAGAGTTTTGAGAAGTGCATTGGATGCAGCCGGCGAAAGCATGTGGACTTCATCGAGCAGATAAATTTTCCGTTTGCCGGGGCTGCCAATAGCGGCACTAGCTGTGATGTCTCTGATGTCGTTAACACTGTTATGTGAGGCAGCGTCCAGTTCGATCAGATCCATGGAGTTGCCTGACTCGAACGCGACGCAACTGTCACAACTACCGCAGGGTTCCCCGTTTCCTGGAGGTTCAAGGCAATTCAGGGCTTTCGCCAAGATGCGTGCGGTTGATGTCTTTCCGGTTCCTCGTGGCCCGCTGAGCAAATAGGCGTGGCCGACTCTTTCTTCGATCACGGCGTTTCGAAGAGCAGCTACGAGATGATCTTGGCCAATTACTTCTGAAAAGCTTTGAGGCCGAAAGCGTCGATACAAAGACTGGTACACCATTAGTCGCCGATGCTACTTGTGTGCCGCTGCGCTAACCGGCAAGTAGCCTAAGAGCGCGTCATCGTTCCACGTGGCGGCCGGGTCCTGTGCAACAGCGGCCCGTGAATCGAGTCAGGGCCGGGAGGCAGCAGCTCTCAGCGGATTCCGTTGTGTGCCGCAGATCACCTGGTCGCCTCGTGGGGCGATGGCCAAGGAGAGTTGCCAGAGCGGACGAATGGGCTCGCTTGGAAAGCGTGTGAGGTCTAACCGGCCTCCGTGGGTTCGAATCCCACACTCTCCGCCATGAAAGTCTTGAACCTCGAAGAAGCGATGGGTGTCGCTATCGAGGAAGCCGAAAAGGCGGTCCGACATGAGGATGTCCCGGTCGGCGCGTTGGTCATCGTGGATAAAAATGTCATTGCTTCGCGTCACAACGAACGTCAACTCACTGGTGACCCAACCGCTCACGCGGAAATCTTGGCCTTGAGAGACGCCGCTGCTGAGTTAGGGACCTGGTATTTGGACAAAGCAACGCTGGTCACGACCCTGGAACCGTGCCCGATGTGTGCCGGGGCAGCTGTCAATGCTCGCGTCGCGCATGTGGTCTTCGGGGCACATGACCCCAAAGCCGGGGCAGCGGAGACCTTGTACAACCTGTTGGCCGATCCGCGACTCAATCACCAAGCTCAGATTACGAGCGGTGTGTTGGCACACGAATGCGGTGAAATCCTCTCAAGTTTCTTCAGGGATCGACGTTGATCTTTGAATCGGGGCTTCGTTAGACATTTACATTGGCGGAAGGTGTGGGATTCGAACCCACGGTGACCCGGAGGCCACAACGGCTTTCGAGGCCGCCCCATTCGTCCGCTCTGGCAACCTTCCGTCTCTGATCCTATCTCTCGATGCCCCAACCATCATCAACTGAAACGCCCTTATCGGACACCTGTCTGCGGTCGGGTAGTTTCCCGCCTAATGTCCTTAGTGAAGCGCCTGATCGGGCGATCTAGGAGTCGAGAATCCGCGTGACAGAGACACACACCTGGTCGGTTGGGGGCCTTTGCGAAGCCATCAGGGACACCTTCTCCGCGGTGTTCCCTGAGGAGATATGGCTGGAAGGTGAGATTGTTGACCTCAAATTTCATTCCTCTGGCCATGTCTACTTCGATCTCATCGAACCTGACGCGAGCGGTAGTCGCATCGACAAGATGTCTGTCGCTTTGTGGAAGGGACGCCGGCAGAGACTAGAAGCCGTCTTGGTTCAAGCTGATGCCGGGCCGTTGGTTGATGGGATACGGGTACGAATCAGAGGGGAACTTTCCTTCTACGCACCCCAAGGTCGAGTCCAGCTGCTGATGACCGACATCGATCCGCATCACACATTGGGGCAACTGGCGGTAGATAGGGAGAGGGTACTGAAGTCATTGTCCGAGGCCGGCCTTCTGGAAGCCAACGCTGCACTGAAGTTGCCTCCGGTTCCTCTTCACATCGGGTTAGTCACCTCTGAGGGGAGCGCCGCATACAACGACTTCGTCAACGAAGTTTCTTTGAGTCCTTACCCTTTCAGGATTTCCCTTGCCCATTCGGCGGTTCAGGGGCCCGACGCAGAGGGTGGATTAGTCACGGCAATCCAGGAACTAGGAAATCTTGACGTTGATGTGATCGCTGTCGTGCGGGGTGGCGGGGCACGAACCGACCTAATGGCGTTCGATCTTGAAAGTGTCGCTAGAGCAGTGGCCCAATCTCGGGTGCCTGTTATGTCAGGCATAGGGCACGAAATTGATCGATCAGTGGTCGACGACGTTGTTCACACTGCGTTCAAGACCCCGACGGCCTGCGCATCAGCCTTGGTTCAGATCGTCGCGACGTTCGACCAGAACCTAGATCTGTCCGCACGACGCATCGCCAACATCGCTACAAGAAACCATGACCGAGCCAGCGAAGCTGTCTCGTCCGCAGCGCGAGCTCTAAGTGACCGAACCCGCAGGACTCTTGACATTAAGGAAGGGAAAATATCTGCCACGAGCGACCGGTTAAAACATCTCACATTCATGGTGATCGACCGAAACTCAGAGAGGTTGGACCGAATCGTTGATTTGCTTCGCGTCCTCCACCCCGATCGAGTCCTCGCCCGCGGATTCTCAATCACCCGAGACCACAATGGTGAAATAGTCCGAAACAAGGCTGCCGCGGGAAACACAATATTCAGCGAAACAGCCAGTTCAGTTATCACCAGCACAGTCACCGAATCGAAGCCACGTGAAACCAAGGAGTCAACATGACCGACGCGGACCTCACCTTTCAAGCAGCCACCGAGGAATTGGATTCAATTCTCGAAAAACTCGATGGAGACGACGTAAACATCGACTCACTGGCGATTGACCTACAAAGAGCTTCAGAACTAATTGAGTGGTGCAGAACGCGACTCGAAACCACACGAGTCGAGGTGGAGCGAATTGTTACCGACCTCGACGACAAGTGAGTTATCACTCAAATGACCAAAAGATGTGAACCGAGGGAGTCGGTGGGTCCTCCCTCGGCTCACGGAACGCCCTCAGATCGGTGGGGATCTGGAGCGCATACCCTGCAACTCTTTTAGGGGTAGGGAACAAGCTCCTCCACTTGGTCCGTTGACCCTCTTCCAACCTGCTGGATCCTATCCAAGGGCTAGCGTGAGGTGGTTCAACTTCAGTCTAATTTTGAGGTCCACGTGAAAGAAGATCGCCCGTACGGCAGTTGGTCATCTCAACTCACCTCTCGTCAACTCGCGAGCGGCGCTACTCGACTTTCCGAAGCCCGAGTGTTCAATGGCGAAGTTATGTGGTTGGAGGGGCGCCCAGCAGAAGCTGGAAGAACGGCATTAGTGAAATTTGACGGCACCCGATGTATCACTCTCGGTCCTGAAGACCTCAACATTCGCACATCGGTCCACGAATACGGCGGAGGGGGCTGGCTTCCAACCAACGAGGGAATTTGGTTGTCGTCTTTTGACGACCAAAGACTTTGGCTTCTCAACAACGACTTTTGTCCGATAACGCCTGAACCAACGACTCCGCGTGGACTGCGCTTCGCCGATGGAATCGAGGTACCAGACTCCACTGACACAATTTGGGTTCTTGAGCTGCACCACCGAAACGGCAACCAGCCACAAAATCTGTTGGCGACAGTGGCCACAACGGGAGATGTCACCGAAATTGCCACGGGAGCAGATTTCTATTCATCTCCCACAATTTCGCCCGACGGTCGTCGACTCGCATACTTGTCTTGGGATCATCCGTCGATGCCTTGGGACCATGTGCGTTTACATACCGCGAAACGCAGTTCATCTGGGTGGTCGGACCACCAAGTGGTACTTGAGGGTCCCGCGTTACAACAACCCAGATTTTCGCCCGACGGTCAACTTCACATCATCAGCGATGCCACGGGCTGGTGGAACATCCATAGTGTTGACACCACCCGGGGCATCTCTTCACCAGTGTGTGAAGCCGAATTGGAGTTCGGCACTCCAGCTTGGGTGTTCGGTCAGCGAACCTACACCTGGGCCGGGAATGACCTGTGGTGCACTTGGGTCGACCACGGTGTCGGGCACATCGGTCAAATAGTGCGCTCAGAGTTAATTGAAGTCGAATGCAACCTGACGGAATTCAATGGCTTAGATGTCCTTGATGATGGAAGAGCGGTGACTATTGCCGCGAGTTGGGAGACAACAAGCACAGTTCAGGCGTTGCACAACAACGGTTCAAGTGAACAACTCAGCGACTCGAATCCGTCGCTCTTGACCCCAGAAGACATCTCAGTTCCTGAAACCATCACAATTGCCGGCTCCTCAGCAGACACAACGTACGGCTTCCATTTCGCTCCCACGAATTCGAATTACTTTTCTTCTTCAGGGTTACCTCCACTTTTGGTTCTCAGTCACGGTGGTCCAACTGGCGCTGCGAGATCATCGTTCGACCCTGTGATTCAGTACTGGACCAATCGCGGATTCGCGGTTGTTGACGTCAACTATCGAGGCAGCACCGGTTTCGGCACCGCTTACCGCAACAAGCTCAAGGGTCAATGGGGTATAGCCGACACTGAAGACTGCATAGGAGCGGCCCAGTACCTCGCGAATACCGGTGCCGCTGATCCAGAAAGGCTGGTGATAAAAGGAGGCTCCGCGGGTGGTTTTACAACCCTGTGCGCATTGACAAAAAGCACTCTTTTTGCGGCGGGTATCTCACGCTATGGGGTGGCCGACTTGGCAACGCTCGCCCAAGACACACACAAGTTCGAAGCCCGATATCTCGACTCTCTGGTGGGAGAATGGCCTTCGGAAAAAGAGATCTACGACGATCGGTCACCGATAAACCACACCGATCGACTGTCAACTCCGATGATCGTCCTTCAGGGCGCCGACGACCCGGTTGTTCCGCCATCTCAAGCTGAGCAACTTGTCAACGCACTCACTGAAGCATCCATTCCGCATGCTTATGTTCTCTTTGAGGGTGAAAGCCATGGCTTCCGTAAAGCTGAGACGATCGCCCGCGCACTCGACGCAGAACTTTCCTTTTTGGGCCAGGTTCTTAATTTTCAACCGTTCGATCCAATTGAGACAGTCCTGATCTCGGGAATTCATCTCTGAGTCGTCGATGTTGTTTCATCTAGGTCCTCATCGCTGATGACTTCGGTGGTGGTGGGGGGCGTAGGATCGTGCTCCTCGCATCTTCCTTCAACGATGTCGACAATTCGATCGTGACGGTCACCGCTAGAGATCGGCGTCGCTCCTCCGACATAATCCAATACGTGGGGGTGAAAGAGGTAACCCTCCACTGTCGATCCATTGAAGAAGACTTCCAAAACGCCGGTGTCACCTGTGATTCCGTAACGCGGATGCCATGCAAAATTGCCTAGGGAATAGGCGATGACCGTTCGGTCGAAAGTTTCGATGGGCTGCAGGACGTGCGGGTGGTGACCAAGAATTATGTTTGCACCGGCTTCGATCAATTGACGAGCAAGGTCTCGTTGTTCTTCTGATGGACAGGTCTCTCGCTCAGCACCCCAATGAACACTCACGACCACGACGTCATTGCCAGCAGCCGCCGCTCGTACCGCGGCAAGCACTCTAGGTATCGCCCATTTTGCGTCAGCGACACCAGGTCGTTCAGCGCCAGCGGCGAAACCTCCCGGGATGACCGCAGATGCAGACACAAACGCGACTCGAATTTGGTTGTCCAAAGTGAGGACCCGAGGGGCGTATGCCTCAGCGTTGTTCGATCCTGCTCCGGGTCTCAGTATGCCAACTTCATCGAGAACCGAAATTGTGTCTTCCAGACCTTCTGGTCCGAAGTCGAGAACATGATTGTTCGCTAACGAAACGACGTCCACACCCGCAGCGGCAAGAGTCAACGCAGCGGACCTTGGTGCTCGGAAGACAAACTCCTTGTCATAGGGCTCACCCCGTTCGGTGATCGCCATTTCGAGATTGACAATCGCGACGTCTGCGGAGGAAAGGCGTGGCTGGACGTTCGTGAAGGGATCAATGCCTTCTGGTTCGGTCAAGTCGAGAAGGACGTCACCGCCTGCAAGAAGAGTCCAGGGTCGCCTCTCAAGGGTCGTAGTCGTGGCGTTGGCGGTCGGAGTTTCAATAGTGGTGGTCACCATCAACACGTCTGACTTTTGATCAAGTGTTGGAGCCGATGTCGTTGAAGAAAGATTCGTTTGCTGGGCGTCTCCGGCACCATCAGTGGTAGTGCTCTCACGTTGCACAAAGATCGCTTTTTCGGCTGCAGGTCCAGCGCAGCCCGTAGATAACCCCAATGCGAGAACAACTAGAACCAGGAAGTTGCAACGGCGGTACACGGCCGGTCAGTCTACGGGGCCGACTAGCGTGCACCCGATGTACAGCTTTGTTCGTGAGCCCAAATGGATAGTTGCTCACATCTTGGCGTTAATCCTGTTGATCGCTTTTGTGTTCGCCGGGGTGTGGCAATTGGGGCGACACCAAAACCGGATTGACCGCAACGATGCTGTAGTGGACCGCGAAAATGCCGCGATGCTCAGGGACAAAGATCTTTTCGAACCTGATGACGTCATCGAATTTCGGATTGCGAAGCTGAACGGCGTCTGGTCCTCCGATGATGTCGTGCTGATACGTAACAGAAGTCATCAAGACGTAGCGGGATGTCATTTGGCGGTTCCCCTCGCGATCAGCGAGTCCCGGGGAGTGCTGGTAGTAGCAGGCTGGCTTCATGAAGCCTCATGCACCGTTGAAGATTTTGTTCCCCCAGCTGGGGAGGTTTCGGTAACGGGGCGCGTACGTCTGAGTCAATCCAGAGGCGCAATGGGAGCTCGCGATCGCCCCGACGGGGTAATTGCCACTCTTGCTCGAACGGACGTGGCCAGGGTGGACCAACAGGTCTCTCTTTCCCTGGCACCGGTGTATGTCGAGTTGATTTCCAGCAACCCTCCAGTGGCTGATGCTATTGCAGTTGACCGACCCCCAACTGACCTTGGTCCTCATTTGGCTTATGCGGTCCAATGGTTCCTGTTTTTTGCCGTCGGAGCCGTCGGCTACCCCTTAGTGCTGCGTCGCCAGGCGCATAAAGGAAATCTTGAGGATTTACGAGACTCGGCTTAGACCGACGACGCCATTCGTTCAACGAGCATGGCGAGCATCTCCGGTGAGGTCGCGAAGTTCAATCGGACGAACCCTGCGCCCTCAGATCCGAAGGCGAGACCGGAGTTGAGGGCTACTTTGCCTCGAGACAAGAAAATCTCTGCCGGGTCATCGCCAAGGTTCAAGTCGCGACAATCGAGCCAGGAAAGGTACGTCGCCTCCGGAGGTCGGTAACGCACCTGTGGAAGATGTTCGTTCAACAGGGTGGACAACAGATGTCGGTTGTGGTCAAGTCCTTTCACCAGTTCGGATATCCACTCCTCGCCGTGTTCCCAACCTGCAACCGTGGCTATTTGACCGAGACCGTTGATGCCCCCGATCATGCGGGTAGAAATTTCCTTTAGGGGCGGTGAGTACCTCTCCGAGGAGGTGTGGACGAAGGCCATTCGCAGGCCAGCCATATTGAAGGTTTTGGTGGCGGCAGTGATGGTCACCGTCCGTTCGGAGGCGAGATCGCTGATTGACGCTGTGGGAACATGCTTGTTTGGTGAATACACCAGGTCACAGTGAATTTCATCGGAGATCACCACCAGGTCGTTGCGGTCGGCAATATCGACGATCTGTGCTAAGTCTGCGTCGTCCATGACGAACCCGCACGGGTTGTGAGGATGACACAGCAAGAGCGCGGAAACGTCGTTGCGTGCCGCTACTTCTTCGAGATGGTTGAAATCGAGTGCCCAGCCGTCGTCGGTTTCAAGCAACGGGTTGGCCAACCAGTTTCTTCCGGTTCCCTCGACGCTGGAAAAAAAGGGTGGGTAGACGGGAGTTTGAACAACAATGCTTGAGTCCGAGGGTGTCAGCGTTTGGAGAACCCACTCAAGGCCCTGGATCACATCGTGGACTCGAAGAACATCCGAAGTTTCAACGTCCCAGTTGAATGCGTTTGACATTCGGGTTTGAAACGCCTCCAAGACCGGGATCGGTTCATCGTAAAAGCCGTACCCAAGACCGCCTGCTTTGATTCTCTCTATCACCGCATTCGTTATGAAGTCAGGGACTTCAACATCCATGTCCGCGACCCAAGCGGAAAGCACATCGTTGCCGTGACGTTCCCATTTGATACCCGGTCGATTCCGCACGCGGTCTAGGTCTAAGTCGAAGATCACGAACGCAGGCTACTAGGGCGGGGGATCAGTAAAGTCCGATCATTCGGCCGGCAAGAGCCACAACGGCAGCGATCAGCACGGGTTTGATGATTTGATCACCACCACGAACAGCTATACGCGCCCCTATCCATCCACCCAACGCAAATCCGATAGCTAGGACCAGTGCGAAACCCCAATCGACCTGTCCGCGTACCACAAAGACAGGTACTGCAATGGTTGTGAGTATCAAGATCACGACCACTTTGACCGCATTCGCATTCACCAAATCCAGTCCGGATCTTGATAAGGCCACAACGATTAGTAGCCCAACACCAGCTTGGAAAGCTCCTCCGTAAAGTCCGATGACGAAGAAAACCAGGGTTGTTGTTGCGGGGTGCCAGTTGATCTGGGAGCCAGTCATTCGCGGTGAGCGAAGACTCAAGAACAACAACGGCACCATGAGAATGCCGAAGATTCGTTCAAATGTCGCATCCGAAACGCTTGAAACGAGCAACGAACCCAGTAACGAACCCGCGATCACGGGGACAATCACAGGGATTGCTCTTTTGAAGCCTCCGACGCCTTCTTTGCGGTAGCTGGCAACAGACGAAGCGTTCTGGACGAGAACACCCACGCGGTTTGTACCGTTGGCCACCAACCCTGGTAATCCGACGAACACGTTGAGGAGGCCCACCGTTAGCAGCGAGCCTCCCCCTGCCATCGCGTTGACTGTGCCAGCGACCAGCCCAGCGCCCACAACCAACGTCGCGTCGATGAGTTCCATTCCTGCAATCATTACCGTTATTTACCGAGGAAATAGTCCTAGTTGGAGAATCTCTTCGTGAGTTGGGCCTCGCGACCTCTACTCTCGGTGCTATGGCCGGGAACACCTTTGGAGAGCAATTCCGCATTACTACTTTCGGCGAATCCCATGGTGGGGGCGTCGGAGTTGTTGTTGATGGTTGTCCACCCCGTTTGGAACTTACCGACGACGACATTCAGATCGAACTTGATCGCCGTCGTCCGGGGCAAAGCCGACTGGTGACCCAGCGCCAAGAAGATGACCGGGTGGAGATTTTCAGCGGGGTTTTCGAGGGTCGGACTCTTGGTTCGCCAATTGGAATGTTGGTGAGAAACGAAGATGCGCGTTCAGGCGCCTACGAAGATATGAAAAGTATCTACAGGCCAAGCCATGCGGACTGGACCACTGAAGCCAAATACGGGATAAGGAACTGGCAGGGCGGGGGCAGAGCCTCAGCTCGCGAAACTATTGGGCGAGTAGCGGGCGGCGCGGTCGCTCGAAAGCTCATCGGGCAGGTTGCTGGCATCGAGGTAATCGGCTGGGTGAGTTCAGTGCACGGAATTGACGCGGACGTCGATAGCCAGACCGTGACTCGCCAACAAGTTGAGGGTGATCCGACTCGGTGTCCCGACCCAAACGCGGCTGAGTTAATGACCGCAGCGATAGATAGTGCGCGCAAAGACGGCAACTCGCTTGGAGGAGTCGTTAGTTGCGTTGCTCGGAATATGACTGCCGGACTCGGTGAACCTGTTTTCGACAAACTTGATGCTGAACTGGCGAAAGCGCTGATGTCTCTTCCCGCGGCGAAAGGCATTGAGATAGGAAGTGGTTTCGGGGGAACCCTGTTGACTGGTCGCGAACACAACGATCCTTTTGTCCCGGGGGCAGACGGCCGCCCGGCGACCTCAACGAACAACAGCGGTGGCGTACAGGGTGGCATCAGCAACGGTGAAGATTTGTTGCTGAGAGTCGCGTTCAAGCCCACGGCGACGATTGCGTCGCCACAACAAACAGTTACGCAGGACAACGAGGCCACGACCTTGGACGCAAAGGGAAGGCATGATCCGTGTGTTCTTCCCCGAGCGGTTCCGATGGTGGAAGCAATGGTGTGTCTGGTTTTGGCCGACCAATTTTTGCGTCAACAGGCCAACACCGTTATTTGAGGTGCCCAGTCAGTCGTCTCGTTGCTCACGCAGAAATTTTTGAAATTCAGCAGCCAGGTCGTCTCCTGATGGAAGGTCTGAAGCTTCAGCCCGATCTGCCTCTTCCTCCAATTGACGCACGTAGCCAACGATTTCAGAGTCTTGCTCGACCGCGTCACTCACTCGTTGCTCCCATTCAAGAACACTTGCATCCAAGTCGCTGTAGCCGGTTGGTACACCTGTGACTTTTTCGAATTCGGCTAGGAGGGCGCGTGTCCCTTTGGGGTTGGGGGGCCCCGCAACGTAGTGAGGTACACCGACGCGCAAGGAGATGACGGGGAGTTCGGCGCTGTCTAACGCGTCGTGCAAGGTTCCGATGATGCCAGTTGGACCTTGGTAGCTCGGGCGGTCAAGACCAAGTCTCCTGGCAAGCTCAGTACTTGCCGCGCTGCCTTTTACCGCGGCTGGTCGCGAATGTGGGATTCCGGCAACCATCGCTCCGAGGGTGACCACCATTTCGCACTTTGTGTCGCGGGCAATTTCAACAACCGAGTCGCAGAACGTTCGCCACCTCATGCGCGGTTCAAGACCTGACAGCAAAACAAGGTCGTGGGGGAATTCGTTTTCGATCACGTGGGCATCCAGCGACGGCCACTTGATCTTGCGTTCACCGTCCGCGGCGATTTCTACATGCGGACGATTTTCTTGAAAATCAAAAAATTCTTCTGGATCGATCCGGGCCACTCTTCTGGCGTCATGCTGGTCGACGATCCATTGGATGGCACCCGT
>JASMKJ010000527.1 GCA_030749275.1 Acidimicrobiales bacterium | reverse complement strand
CCAATTCCTTGCCGATCCTGGCACCGCTCTCAGTACCACGCCTCGTCCCGTCAGCCGATGTTCCAGAAACCACAATCGTAGGTAAGCCCCAGGTGAAAGTTGATGCCCTAAAGCTCGCCAAAGGCCACGCTGCCTTCGTTGACGACATCGACATCCGTGGATTGCTCTACGCGAAGGTCCTGCGCAGCCCGCACGCCCACGCCAGAATCGCCGACATTGACGACTCAGAAGCACTTGCCCTGCCAGGCGTCCATGCGGTAGTCCATCACAAGAACACCTCACGTGTTCGATATCAATCCGCCGGTCAGTCCTACCCCAGTCCCCCGCCATACGACCAGGTTTCATTTGATAACAAGGTCCGCCACGTTGGTGACCGGGTGGCTGCGGTGGCAGCAGAGACGATTGAGATAGCTAGCGAAGCGCTGACCAAGATCAAGGTCACCTACGAGATACTTGAGCCAGTCTTCGATGAGAACGAGGCGATCAGTGGAAACGCCCCTGTCATCCATGACGAGCCCGATATCGATGATGCCTTCGATGCGAGCCGCAACATTGTCCATCACATCGAAGCCGAGACTGGTGACGTAGCCAAGGGACTTGCCGAAGCAGACAAGGTCTACGATCAGGAATACAGGGTTCACCAGGTGCACAGCACGCCGATCGAGCCACACATCTCGATCGCCTATTGGGACAGTGATGAGCGTCTGGTTGTGCGTACCTCGACCCAGGTTCCGTTTCACTGTCGGAGGAAGATCGCTCGACTTCTTGACCTCCCGATAAAGAAGATCCGCGTGATCAAGCCACGGGTGGGAGGTGCCTTTGGTGCCAAGCAAGAAGTGTTGATCGAAGACATCGTCGGCCATCTCGCGATTGCAACCGGCCGAGGTGTCCGACTGGAACTGACCCGTCAGGAAGAGTTTGAGTCCGCTCGCACACGTCACCCCGAAACGATTCGCTACCGCACGGGGGTCAACGACGACGGCTCGCTTGTCGCTCAAGAACTACGGGCGATCGGCAATACCGGCGCGTATGGAACCCACGGGCTTACTGTCTTAACTGTCACTGGCATGCGTGGCCTCTCGTCGTACGCTGTTCCAAGCAAGAAGTTCGACTGTGATGTCGTATATACAAATCTTCCTGTCCCGGGTGCCTATCGAGGCTACGGGACACCCCAAGCGCTCTTCGCGTTGGAATCTCATATGGAAGACATCGCTTCCGACCGTGGTATGGATCCGCTCGATTTCAAGCGCCAACATTGGCTCAGGGTCGGTGACCCCATCGAGATTGCACCACTGCTCGGTGAAGGCGACGCTGAGATGGCAGAAGTTCCGGTTGTCACCTCATCGGGGCTTGAAGAATGTGTCGCCCAGGGCCAACGTGCCATTGGTTGGCATCGTCGCAACGATGAGAGTTGGACCAATCCCCCGGACCAACCAAATATCCGGCGGGGTATCGGGTTCGGTATGTGCATGCATGGAACCGCTATTCCCGGCTTGGACATGGGCAGTTGTTCGATCAAGACTAATGACGACGGCTCATTCAACGTGCATGTCGGTGCAACTGATCTTGGAACTGGGTCTGACACCGTCCTGGCTCAAATTGCCGCTGAGGTCCTCGGAGTCTCCATCGAGAACATCTTGATGTACTCATCAGATACCGACATGACACCGTTCGATGTCGGTGCCTACGCCTCAAGCACCACGTACATCTCCGGCACGGCAACCAAGTTGGCCGCTGAGAAGGTGCGGACGCAAATCAAGGAACGGGCAGCCAAAATGCTCGAGATTGAATTTCCCGACACCATCGAGTTGCACGATTGTCAAGCGTGGACGACCGATGGCCGGCATGTCTCGATCGAGGAGGTTGCACTCAATTCACTGCATGAAGACGAGCAGCACCAGATAATGGGGCAAGCGTCATATGTATCACCGGAATCACCAGCTCCCTGGGCAGCCCAGTTTGTCGAGGTCGAAGTAGATGTTGAGACGGGCCAAGTCACGGCCAAGAAGATCGTGATGGCAGTTGACTGTGGAGTGGCGATAAATCCGATCAACGCATCGGGCCAGTGTGAAGGGGCTGTGATGCAGTCACTCGGCTACGCGATCTGCGAAGAAATGGTCTACGACGACGACGGTAGGTGCCTAAATCCCGAGTTCGGTCCTTACCGCGTCTATCACGCTGATGAAATGCCAGAGATTGAGATCTTCCTAATTCAAACGATGGAAGCTAGTGGCCCCTTCGGTGCTAAGGCGGTTGCCGAAATCGGTATGGATAGCATCGCACCGGCTGTCCGAGCAGCGCTGCTCAATGCCACCGGTGTCAGGATGTTCCAGCTTCCATTTACGCCCGAGCGAGTCTGGAGAGCTCTGAACGAGACATCGGCATGAACCCGTCCGCCGGCCAACTGTTGTCGGCAGAGTGGGTGATCCTCAATGCTCACGATCACCCGTTGAACCAGGCTTCGGTGCGCGTCGTCGGCAACCGAATCACCGACATCGGACCGACCGACATGCTCACCGCCGCCTTTCCTGATGAGCCACTGCACGACTTCGGGACAGCTGCGATTGCACCGGGCTTTGTCAACTCACACGCCCACACCTACAACATCTTGGTTCGCGGAATGGAACTGTCGCCAAGCGACGGCAACTTCGGAGAGTTCCTAGCAACTGTGTGGTGGCCTGAAGTAGAGGATCGACTCACGCCCGAGATGGTGATGGGCGCCAACTACCACGGCTGTGCCCAGGCTCTGCTGAGCGGAGTGACCACGTTGTACGACGTCATCGAGGCGCCAACTGCCATTCCAGGGCTGCTCGGCCCCACCTTACAAGCAGGCACATCTACGGGAATCCGAATGGCACTGTCCTTTGAGGCGACCGAACGGGTAAGCGCCGAGAACGCACGTATCGGGCTGAAAGAGAACATCGACTTCCTTCAGGAACTAGCCGATCATCCCATGGATCGTGCCTCAGGCGTGATGTGTTGGCACACAAGTTACTCCTGCTCGGGGGACTTCATCCGAGAGGCCGTCAATGCAGCAGTTTCATTCGGCGTCCCATCACACTTCCACTGCAACGAGGGCAGTTACGAGCCTCAACGCGCACAGGCCGACTTCGGCACCTCGACAATCGAACACTACGACTCGCTTGGAATCGCCGACAGTGGTCTAATGGCCTCACAGTGTGTCGTGATGACAGAGCGAGAACTTGACCTGATCGCTGAAAGAAACATCTCAGTGACCCACATGCCACTGTCGAATGGCGAGTTCGGTGCTGGGATTGCCCCGATCCCAGCCTTGTTGGAGCGCGGGGTCACCATCGGTCTGGGTACTGATGGTTTCACCGATGACTTTTTCGAGGTCATCCGTGGAGCAAGTCTGATCCACCGTGCCAATCTGCAGTCAAGCCATATCATGCCAGCCGCCACCGTCTTCGACCTAGCTACGCGAGGTGGAGCACTAGCACTCGGACTCGAGGATCTAGGCACACTGAATGTCGGAAACCTTGCCGACATTCAAATCATCGACACAGACATGGCTACGCCCGCAACGGTTGACAACCTGCTCGATCAGATAGTCCTCTGGCGAAGCGCCCATGACGTCACTGACGTCATGGTCGATGGAACCTGGTGTGTCCGAGATCGCCGGCTCCTCCATGTCGATCTCGAGCAGGCACGGGATCGTGTCCAAGCGAGCGCTCGCAAACTGTGGACGGGTAACGAGGTAACAAGGTGAACTGGACAGCGCTGCTCGACAGACTGACGGAAGCTGAACACCAGGGGACTGTGTTAGCTCTAGCCACCGTGATTGACACGTCACATTCGGTCCCACGCCACGCCGGTGCCAAGATGCTCGTCTACGCCGATGGGACACAGTTCGGTACCGTCGGCGGTGGCGAACTGGAGTCGCGGGTCATCAACGAATCCCTCGCTGCTCTAAGCGATCAACAACCCCGTGTCGTCACCTACGACCTGCTCGACCCTGGCAACGGCGACCCAGGAGTCTGCGGCGGATCGGTTGATGTGTACATCGAGCCGCACCTACCAGCACCTCAACTCATCGTGGTGGGGTGCGGACACATTGGTGCTGCCGTCGTGGACCTAGGTCATTGGCTGGGCTTTGAGGTGCTTGCGACCGATGACCGCGATGATGACCGGATTGCCGAGGCCGCGAGCAAAGCAAAGACCTTCATCGCCGGGCCGATCGAATCTCTAATCGACTCGGTTGTCATAAGGGCAGATGCCTCGATCATCGTCGTCTCCCGGAACCTCGAAGTTGACCTAGCAGCTATCCCTAAACTACTCGCCACCAAAGCTCGCTTTGTCGGCGTTATGGGCAGCCTTCGCCGGTGCCGCACCACGAGAGAACGCCTGATCGAACTCGGAGTGAACTCCGACGACCTCGCGCGTCTTCATGCCCCAATCGGATTGGAACTTAACGCAGAAACTCCTGAGGAAATAGCCGTTTCGATCATGGCTGAGGTCATCTCACACACCCGTGGAGGCGATGGGAGTCCGATGACTGATCTAGAGGACCGATAGTGCTCATTCACGACACCGTGACCCCGGATCACTGCGGCGCCATGGCTGCAGCCATGGGCTGGTAATACGAATTGGGTGTCCGTTGAGCGAAATTGTCATTAAGGGAACGACCGTCTACGACGGCACGGGCGCTGAACCGTCAAGAGCTGACATTGCGATCAGTGACGGCAGGATCGTCAAGATTGGCGACGATGTCGGCTCCGCTGCCACGAGCCTTGAGTGTCACGACATGAGCGTGGCCCCCGGCTTCATTGACGTTCATACTCACGATGACTTCGCGCTAGCGGCCGACCCCGATATGGGCTTCAAAGTGCTCGGCGGAGTGACCACGAGCATCATTGGGAACTGTGGTGAAGGTCCGGCCCCGCACCAAGCAGCCCAGAACATTTGGAAGGCTCAATATCCAGATGCGGATATGCCGCGCTGGGCAGACTACCGGTCCTACATCAACTGGCTCGAGCAAAACCCGCCAGCACTGAACGTGGTCACTCTCGTCGGACACGGAACATTGCGCGCCGGTGTGATGAACGGCGGTACCGGCGCCGCTCTTCCCCGCCAACGCGCAGAGATTCAAGACCAACTGGAGGCAGCTCTAGACGCCGGGGCTAGCGGGGCATCCTTCGGGCTTTTCTACGAACCGGGGCGGTCCGCCGCTAGGAACGAACTCCTAGGTGTCGCCCGCACAATCGCTGATAGAGGTCTCATATTGGCTGTGCACCTGCGCGACGAAGGAGCAGGGCTCCTCAACTCCATCGATGAGATCCTCGACTTGGCCAGGGACACTGGTGTCAGACTTCAGGTTTCTCACCACAAAGCTGCTGGAGTGAACAACCACGGTCTAGTTCTAGACAGTCTGAAGAAGCTTGAGATGGCACGCCATGAGGGCCTTGAGGTGAACTGTGACCAATACCCCTACACCGCGAGCAGCACCCACCTCGAGGCCGTACTCTCCGATCCTGAGGGTGTGGGTGGCTTCAATCCAAGCAATATCGACGTGTGCTTAACGGGTGATCAGACTCTCTGCGGACTTTCGCTTGAACAACTCGGCAAACTCTGGAAACTGGAACCGGTTGATGCCGCTGTCAGGCTCTCCGCGGAGAGCCCGGAAACAACGGTGATCTTGCGATCCATGTCTGAGGCAGACGTCATCTCAGTGTTATCCGACCCACACACGATGATCGGATCTGACGGTCTACCCAACGCGTATGGCATAAGCCACCCACGACTGTACGGCACCTTTGCTCGGGTCATCGGCCGATATGCACGCGACGCCAGAATCATCTCAGTCGAGGAGGCGATCCATCGGATGACCGGGCTCGCGGCTCGAACCTTCGGACTACGTGGAAGAGGCGAACTCGCTCCCGGGAGTGCTGCAGACCTAGTGGTCTTCTCGCTGCCGGCGATCATGGATCGTGATGGCCTGGGCAATCTTGGTGGCCCACCATCAGGCATCCAACATGTAATCGTCAATGGCGAACTCGTGGTCCGCGATGGAGAACCGACTGGTACACGACCAGGTGTGATGATCCGTAATCGCGAATGGCCCAAAACTCAAGGTGGCGGACAGTGTCATACACCCGACCGATCCCCAGCCCTAGGAGAGCCATCACTGTCCGGAGGGGATCGAAGATGAGCAACACTAGTGATGACCAGGCAGTGGTGGTACTGGGACAGCAGCTTCACTCGCTTCGCAAGGCGCGGGGCTTGTCACTACGAGCTCTAGCGAGCGAAGTTGAAGTCACCGCGAGCTTCCTCAGCCAAGTCGAACGAGGACTCTGTAGTCCATCACTTGCATCACTTCGTCAACTAGCCCGGGTATTCGAGGTGCCGGTCTTTCAGCTTCTCGTAGAGCTTGATGTTGGGCACCCGGTTGTTCGGTCCGGTGAGCGTGTCACAATCCAACTTCCTGAAGCACCCGTCGTTTACGAACTGCTGTCATCAGGGACAGCGCGGGCAATCGAGATGTTCATCGTTCGCGTCGAAACACCTCATGTCAATCTCGTGCGACGGCTCTCAACCCCGACCGAAGAATGCCTGCATGTCATAACCGGAACGATGAATATCGAGTTTGGTGATGAGAACTACACTCTCAATGCGGGCGACAGCGTCACATGCGATGGGATGGCTCTGGTTTCGATCATGTCCGTTACCGACGAACCACTCGTGATGGTCGTAGCGGTAACACCTCCCTCTTTTTGATACCGAACTTCGACCGGTCGGAAGCGCCTTACATCGCCATCAATTTCATCACCTCACAGGACGCGTCGCTCACCAGCAAACCGACTCTCGAGCCACGCGGGCAACGGATTGCTTCTCAAACACAGTAGAGGAGCGCCACACGGATGACCTCCACTGATTGACTACCGAACCAATGTGAGTCGATTGTTCAATTGTTTAGACAATCGTCGCTTGCCGTTAGATTGAGGGACACAGAGTCTGCATATTCCCGACAAAGAGTTGAGGAGACACACTGCAATGAGCGTGGGATCCGCGTTGCGTAAACGACGTAACGAACTCGAAATGACGCTACGCGAACTGGCCGAGGAAGCAGACCTGACTAGCGGTTATCTATCGCAAATCGAGAACGACCTGGTATCGCCATCGCTGAAATCACTTGGTCGCCTGGCCGAAGCGTTACGGATCCCGGTGTTCCATCTCCTGAGTACGTCCCTCGGTAATCCCGTAATGCGCGCTAACGAGCGGACGGTCGTAAAGTGGATGGACACCGGTGTTGAGGTCGTTTTGCTGACCCCATACCGAGACTGGCAGATGCTTCCGTTCCATCGCACGATGGCTCCCGGAGAGGCCACGAAGGCAGTCAGACTGGAGCGGGCGCGCGAAGAGTGGTACTTCGTACTTTCCGGCACCATCCGAGTCACCCTCACCGACGATGAGACTTTCGTACTTAGCGAGGGGGACTCAATTCATATCGAGAGCAGTCGACTTGACGAGATCTCGAACCCGAGTGAAGACACCTCCACATTCATCTCAATGATGACACCACCCCAACTGTAGCTAACAGGAGTCACGAGTTCACTCGGTTCGATGGACCGCTGTCTGCTGATTGGCTGATGCAACTAAAAGACCATTGTGATAGACGCGACGTGATAGCGGCGCATCGGCCATGGCGTGTCGGATTGATGTGGCATCAATCACCAGCAGGTCAGCTGGAGCACCGACTGCCACATCTACTCGGAACAGGCCAATGCACTCACGGGCGTCGTTGCTAACCATTTCGTATGCAACATCTGGTAGTTGATGGCCGGCCATCACCATTAGGGCAGCGGTCTCGAGTGGGTCGCTACGCCCGACGGGATTGAACGGATCTTGAACATTGTCAGCGCCTGCAGCGACGAGTACGCCTGCTTCCTGGAGTGTCCTGATCGCTGTTAGGCCCCGAGGTA
>JASMKJ010000526.1 GCA_030749275.1 Acidimicrobiales bacterium | reverse complement strand
ATTTGAGGATGACAGAGATTCGGATCTGGTGAAACTTGGGTTTCAGGAACTTTCACACCGAGGTGGACTGGGATGAGCTCTAATTGGGATTGGTTTTCGCTTGATGTAGGTTTGTGGTGCCCATACGTGCGCAGACGAGAGACGGCGTGGCCAAGGCTGGCTACCTGCTATCCGCGTCAACAACCTCGCGGTATACAACAACTAGGTTCACCTGATGACTGAGGTTGCACATCCTCCCGGCATCGGCAGACGATGACCGTACTCGTGACGGGGAATCTGGGTTACATAGGCTCGGTTCTGACGCCACTGCTTGCCCAGAGAGGGCACCAGGTTCGAGGGTTCGATAGCGGCTTGTTCAGGGATTGTTTCCTCACCCCCGCAGTTGAGCCAACGGAACAGATCGTCAAGGACATCCGTGACATTGAACTCGAGGATCTTGACGGAGTTACGACAGTTGTGCATCTGGCAGGGTTGTCGAATGATCCTCTTGGCGAGATTGACGATGCTCTAACCGAGGCCATCAATTACAAAGGATCAATGCGACTGGGTGAGTTGGCACGTGATGCCGGAGTCCGACGGTTTGTCTACGCCTCGTCCCAGAGCATGTACGGCATATCCGGTACCGGGGTCGAACTGGAGGAGGACACCAGCGAAAAGAACCCACTCACTTCCTATGCGCGTACTAAGTGGAAGGCCGAACAAGGGTTAATGGTGCTCAGGACTCCAGGATTCGAAGTCACAGCCCTGAGGCCATCGACTGTTTACGGGGCAAGCCCTCGTCTGAGGTGCGACATCGTGTTCAATAACTTCATGGCCTGTGCCTTCACTACTGGATCGATTGAGATCAAGAGTGATGGCAAGCCTCGCCGGCCGGCGGTTCACATCCTCGATGTCTGCGAAGCGTTCATCGCCGGTCTGGAAGCCGATGCCAGCCTGGTCGATGGCCGGGCATTCAACGTTGGTGTAGCTGACGGCAATTACACAGTCCGGCAACTTGCTCTCGCCGCTCAGGCGGCCGTTCCCGGAACCGATCTCGTGTTTACCGGAGAACATGGATCCGACTCGAGGACCTACACGGTTGGATTCGGACGGATTCTTGGGGAGTTGGGTAGTCATTTCAACCCTTCCTGGGATCTGGACCGGGGAGGAGCGGAGCTCAGTAGGTATTTCCGGGAAACGGGATTCGAGGAACGGCACTTTCGGGGTGGCGTTTGCAATCGTCTGATTCGCCTCGAGGAATTGATCGAAGCGGGCAGAATCGACGAGTCGCTTAGAACGGTTGAGTCCTGAGAAATGTTTGAGATTGTCGACGCTTGCCGAATTTGTAAGTCCGGTGAACTGCTCGAAGTGCTTAACCTCGGTTTTCAGCCGCCGGCTAATCAGCTGCGGCGACCGAGTGAGGTGGCCCCAGATGCCGTTCCCCTTGATCTTCGACTTTGTGCGGGCTGCGAGACTGCTCAGATCACTGCGACCATCGATCCCGAGGTGCTCTTCGGTACCTATCTGTGGGTTACCGGCACATCGGCTGGGACCCGGGCCTACAGCTCAGCCTTTGTGGAGTGGGTGGAGGCGATTCCGGGTATGCGGGAGCCTGTAGGAGATGGAGATCGACGCTCGGTGATCGAGGTTGCCAGCAACGATGGAACGTTTCTTCGGCGGTTCTCGCAGAGAGGCTGGGCGATCCTCGGAGTCGAGCCAGCCGGCAACATAGCGGACCAAGCGAACGCGGACGGTGTTCCCACGCTGCCCAATTTCTTCAGCGTCAACGTAGCCCAGTCGATTGTTGCTGATCAAGGATACGCCGACGTGGTGGTGGCTAGAAACGTCCTTCCCCACGTCGCCGAGGTCCATTCCGTCATCGAGGGGCTCGCCATCACTGCTGGTGAAGATGGGGTTGTAGTGATTGAGGCGCACGATGCGCAGGTCATCCTCGATGAACTCCACTATGACTCCATTTACCATGAGCACCTCTTCTATTTCTCGTTATCCACTCTCTGTTCGCTCTGCCGCCGGTATGGCCTTGAGGCGTTCGATCTTCACCGCAGTCCGATCAGCGGTGGATCACATGTGGTCTTCTTTTCTCGCCGAGATCGAAAACGCTCAGTGCGCCTATCGAAGGCCTTGGATCGCTCCACCACGGTCAGCCAGGCGGGAGCCTGGTCGAAGTTCGCGTCTGGGTCTAGATCCCATGCGGCAACTCTGCGTGAGGTTGTAACCGATGCCTGCAGGAAAG
>JASMKJ010000525.1 GCA_030749275.1 Acidimicrobiales bacterium | reverse complement strand
AAATTCAGGAGTCGCTTGACCCATACCGATGTCCTCGAGAAGGGTCAACGACGCCCCCAAGATTTGGTTCATCTCGGCATCACTCAATGGTTGATATGCGCCACCTTCGGTTCCGGGTTGAACCGCTCGTGCTTCTTGGGGTGTCTCAGCCATTCGTTTCGCGACACGGGCACTCCTTCCGCCAGAGCGTCGAGCGGAATTTTCCCCAGCCACTTGCTATGCCTTCAGCTTCTCGTTGAGGGGATCGACAGCAGGAGCGTCAAGAACGGTTGCTTGTCTCCTTTGACCCATCAGTTGGATTTCAAACACCGAACCTGGCTCTTCGAGATCTGGATGCACATAGGCGAAGGCGAGACTTCTATTGGTGCTGTGACTCCAGGTGCCACTGGTAGTTATGCCAACCAACGCATCGTTGAAATAGACAGGTTCGTTTCCCCGACACTCTGTGTCGTCAGTGTCGACTTGGCAGTAGACGAGAACCATTGAAAGTTCTTCGCGTGTGCGATCCACCACGACTTCCTTGCCAATGAAGTCCTTAGATTGATCAACGAAACGTTCCAGTCGGGCCTCAATGGGCGTGATTTCAGTAGTTAGCTCCGAGCCCCAAGCTTTGTAAGCCTTTTCGATGCGCATTTCGTTCATTGCGTAACTGCCGTAATGAACCATTCCCTTCGGTGTTCCAGATTCAACAAGAGCTTCGTACAACTGGAGCATCGAACCGATGGGATGATGAAGCTCCCAGCCGAGTTCGCCTACATAACTCACACGCAAAGCAATACACGGCACGCCGGCGACTTCGATCTCTTGTGCGGTCAGCCAAGGAAATGCTTGATTTGAAAGGTCGGCGTCAGTTAAAGGTTGGATGATCTGCCTTGAAAGTGGTCCGCTGACGGCCAAGATCGCGAACTCATCGGTCAAATCTTGGACGGCCACGTCCTCGTTGTCGAGAATGTGTTGTGTCAACCAATCATGATCGTGAAGTTGACCCATTATTGAGCTGTTCAGATAGAACCGCTCAGGCCCGAGTCGAGTAATCGTCATCTCGCACTCGATTCCTCCCTGGGTGGTCAACATATGCGTGAGACGCAGACCGCCGTCTTTGGTTGGGAGTTTGTTTGCTGACAGTCGATCAAGTACTGCTGCGGCTTGTTGGCCCGACACCTCAAATTTCGAGAACGCTGTCAGATCCGCGATACCCGCCCTTTCTCTGGTTCCAGTCACCTCTCGACCGATCGCGTCCAGAGCGTTTGAACGTCGGAAAGAATGTTGTTCGGAATCACCGAAATATTGAGGGCGTTCCCAGCCAAAAATTTCCATCCACTGAGCGCCGAGTTCCTCAAAGTGGTCGTAGACAGGAGTGCTTTTTATTGGCCGGCCAGCGAATCTTTGCTCGCCAGGAGGCCGCACTTGGTACATCTCGTGAAACTCATCGATGGCTTTCGCCTCTGCGAAAGGTCCTTTGGGATAGGTGTGAGGGCCAAAGCGGCGCGGGTCCATCTCGGCTACGTTGATCTCCGTTTGACCATGGACCATCCACTGGGCCTAGTATTTTCCGGCACCCGGTCCCTGGGTCACTCCAATCGATGCGCCCGCGCACACCCAATAGTTTTTCAATCCTGGTGCCGGACCCATCAGATATCCCGAGTCAGGAGTATGGGTAATAGGTCCTGAAACCGTGGTGCGAATACCAGCGTTCGCAAAAATGGGGATTCGTTGAGCCGCGAGTTCCAGCCAGGGCATCAATACGTCGTGATCGGGTGGAGTTAAATAAAAGTGCAGATCCCAATCGATGCCGTCAACGCCGTAAGTCTTGGCTCCGGCTCGTTCATATGGGCCGATGATAAGTCCATCGATTTCGCGTCGGTAGTAGCACGATGCTCGCGGATCTCGAACGACCGGCAGATCGAAATCTAAAGCGGCAACTTCGGGTATTGCTTCAGTAACCAAGTATTGATGAATGACTGAAACGATCGGAACCTCATAACCAACCATTTCACCCAACTGAGGTGCGTAACAGCCAGCAGCGTTCACCACATGGTCCGCAACCAGCTGACCTTTATCAGTGGTGATCTCCCACCGGCCATCGGGTAGCTGTCCCATATCCGTCACCAAGGTGTGACGTTCAATTTCTGCACCTAGTTGTCTGGCTCCTCTCGCCATGGCGTTCGTCGAACCACTCGGATCGCTCCAGCCGTCGTGCGGAGTCCAGAATCCAAGCTTCACATCTTCGACATCTAGTAACGGTTGATGCTCCAAGATCTCTGCTGGACTAATCAGATGGCTTTCGACTCCCACCAGATCCAACATCCCCTGGACATATCGAAACCAATCAACCTCGTTGTCCGTCAATGCCAAACGGATCGCTCCGGTCGGATGCCAGCCCGCAGACAAGCCTGTTTCTTGTTCCAGGCGGTCGTAAAGCAAAGGCGCTTCAGCATGAACTTTGGCCATGTTGAGGCTGCCTATGAAATGCGGGACTAATCCTGCAGCGTGCCACGTTGAACCAGACGTTAACTCGCCCTTTTCGAGGAGTACCGTGTCGGTCCAACCTTCATGAGCGAGGTGATAGAGCAACCCGACACCCATCGCGCCACCGCCAATGATTGCTACTTGGACGTCGTCTTTCATGTCGCCAGGTTCTCTTCCGGTTCGGTGAATAGTTTCTTGTTCATGATCGAACTCGCTGGTTAGTCGGATCAAAAAAACTTCGAATACTTGGAGTCACAGAACGTCTACGGGTCCCGATCTCGATTTCCCACGTTCCGTTATCAAGCCAAGCTTGATCGACGCCGTCAGGATGGACTAAATAGGCCATCGTCAAGCAACGGTCTTCAGTGTGACTCCACATTCCTCCAGTGGTCCGACCTGTGTATACCCCGTCGCGAAAGATTGGGTCGTCGTGGTAACTAATCAAATCCGGGTCTTCGATTCTGAATTGAATGAGACGTTTGGTTCGAGAGCTCTCCCTTTGTCTTAGGAGTGCTTCCCGCCCTATGAATCCGCCGGCTTTATCCCATGCGACGGCAAAACCGAGTCCCGCCTCCAGAGGCGTGTCTTCGTCGGAAATGTCGTGACCCCAATGACGGTACCCAGCCTCGAGACGTAGAGAGTTCATTGCGTGAAAGCCAGCGTGACGAAGCCCAAACTGCGCGCCAGCTTCAACGACCGTCAAGTAGAGCGTCTCTGCGTTATCTGTTGGAACGTAAAGCTCCCACCCCAGCTCACCGACATAACTCATGCGCAACGCTTTGCATGCGGTTCCGCCGATCTCAATCTCGCGCATGCTGCCGAAGGGACAGTTCGTGTTGGATAGATCGGTATCTGAAATTCCCTGTAGAAGTTGACGAGACATTGGACCCATCACGCCCAGCACACTCCACTCGTCGGTAATGTCGGAGATGTCAACGTCGCGTCCCCGACAGGCACGCCGTAACCATGCCCAATCACGAGTTTGCGACGCGGCGCTAGTAATCACCCAAAACTCGTCGTCGCTGAGACGCGTGACGGTGAGGTCAGCTTCGATGCCCCCTCGATCATTGAGCCATTGCGTATAGACCCCGTGACCGGAAGCAACGTCCACTGAGTTTGCGCTCAACTCTTCAAGAACCACAAGAGCTTCTCGTCCCTGGACTAGGAACTTAGCGAACGAGCTTTGATCGAAAAGCCCCACGGCGTTACGCACAGCGTCGCATTCAGCGCGCATGTTTTCGTGCCAGTTCTGTTTCCCGTAGGAATACATGTATTCGGGTTCTTGGTCAGAGTTAGCGAACCAATTTGGTCGCTCCCAGCCGGCCGTTTCGCCGAAAACTGCTCCAACTGATTCCAGGGCGTCGTGTAAAGCGCTCTTCCGTACGCCTCGGGCCGATTCGTACTGTCGGAAAGGCCAGTGCATCGCGTAGAGAAGTCCCAAAGACTCCGAGATCCGGTCCTCGAGGTAAGAACGGTCACTTTGGAAAGGGAAGGCACGTCGGATATCGACGCCTGATAGATCCATGGGAGGGTGACCGTCAACGATCCAGTCAGCAAGAACCCATCCCGCCCCGCCCGCGGTCTGAATGCCGACCGAGTTGAAACCAGAAGCCACGAAACAACGGTCTACTTCAGGTGCCTCCCCGAGATAAAAGGTGCCATCGGGTGTGAAGGCCTCGGGTCCGTTGAAGAACAACTGCAATCCAGTATCAGCCAGAGAGGGCATGCGATGGCAGGCAGCTTCGAAGATGGGCCCTATATGATCCCAATCCTCAGGCAATGTGCCGAAACAAAAATCACGAGGGATGCCGTCAAGATTCCAAATCTTGGCTTTGGGTTCGAAGAAGCCGGCCATGATTTTGCCCGTCTCTTCCTTGAAATAGGTGTAGTTGCTCGGATCGCGAACAATCGGCATGCCGCGTTCCACTCCGTCAAGCGGTTCGGTCACGATGTAGAAGTGCTCGCAGGCTTGAAGGGGTACGTTGACACCGATCGTTGCTGCGAGGTGCCGTGTCCACATCCCTG
>JASMKJ010000524.1 GCA_030749275.1 Acidimicrobiales bacterium | reverse complement strand
GAGACAGCGATGGCTAGCAATTGGGGGTTTGAAACGAACCAAATCCACGCAGGGCAGGTTCCGGATCCGGCTACCGGAAGCAGAACCGTCCCGATATATCAGACGACTTCTTACGTTTTCAGAGACACGAATCATGCTTCTGATCTTTTCTCTCTCAGCGAAGTTGGCAATATCTACACCCGGATTATGAATCCGACTCAGGTGGTACTTGAAGCACGGCTTCAGGTGCTTGAGGCAGGAACCGAGACCGCCATTGGGATACCCGGCGCGTTAGCTGTCGCGTCGGGACAGGCCGCTGAAACGCTGGCCATTTTGAATCTCGCTGAGGTTGGAGATCACGTCGTCGCGTCTGCTTCTCTGTACGGGGGAACTTACAACTTGTTGCATTACACCCTTCCCAAGATGGGCATAGAAACGACTTTCGTAGAAGACCCTGATGATCTTGAAGCCTGGGAAGCTGCTATTCAACCGAACACCAAGTTGTTCTATGGCGAAACCATCGGTAACCCACGAAATGACTGCCTAGATATCTCCAGTATCGCAAAGGTTGCTCACGAATCAGGGATTCCCTTGATGGTTGACAACACTGTCGCTACCCCGTACCTCATCAATCCCCTGGGTCTTGGCGCAGACGTTGTTGTTCATTCGATGACCAAGTTCATCGGAGGTCACGGCAACTCCATCGGAGGAGTAATTGTCGATGGAGGTACGTTCGATTACGGCGCCAGCGGGCGATTCCCTAATTTCACCGAGCCTGATCCGAGCTATCACGGTCTCGCGTATTGGCCTGCGTTAGGAGATGGCGCTTTCATCATTAAGGCAAGGGTCCAGTTGCTCAGAGATCTCGGAGCTGCGATATCGCCTCATAACGCTTTCTATTTTCTTCAAGGGCTCGAAACCCTTAGTTTGCGAATGGAGCGACATTTCGCGAACGCCCAAGGGGTAGCAGAATACTTAGAAAGTCACCCCCAGGTTGAGCAGGTCCAGTACGCAGGCCTGGAGTCAAGCCCTTGGCATGCGCGCCTTAAATCCTTAGGGAACGGACGGGGCTACGGTTCGGTTCCGGCATTCACAATTAAAGGAGGCGTCGAAGCGGGGCGGAACTTCATTGACGCGCTGGAGTTGCACAGCCATGTAGCCAACATTGGTGACGTGAGAAGCCTCGCTATACACCCTGCCTCTACAACTCATTCTCAACTGACCGAGTCCGAGCAGCGAGATGCTGGGGTTACTTCGGGATTGATTCGGTTATCGGTGGGTTTGGAGACCCTCGATGACATAGTTGAAGATTTGGAGAAAGGATTTGCCGCTTCAACTAAGTGACAGCGCCAATGACTCGTGATGTCTTTTGAGCGCTGAAACAGCGGACTTTCCCCTGGTTGTAAACGCGTTTTCAAGTTGGGCTGTTTTCACGCAGAATGAGCCGCTGTTCCGATCGACGGTGGAATCGGAGCAGAGGAATGACCAACAGCCCGGATTATTGAATGCTGAAATAATCAGCGGCTCATTCTGCGTGGCAACCACAACCCTGACGGGGCAGACTGTGCGTGGGGGAGATTATGCGTATCGGTTTCATTGGAGTCGGGAACATGGGTGGGCCCATAGCTGCTCATCTCATTTCCGCAGGACACGACTTGTTGGTATTTGATCTGAATGATGAGGCACTCGACCAGGCGGCGGAGCTGGGTGCTACTGCGGTGTCTTCAGTTGCTGAGGCTGCCGTGGATGCTGAAGTTGTATTTCTGTCATTACCGATGCCTCGCGATGTTGAAGAGGTTGTTTCCGGTGAGGGCGGTCTTTTTGACGTTATGGACGCTGGGAGGATAGTGATCGATCTCAGCACGAGTTCTCCGACGTTGAGTCGTTCGCTAGCCCTTGAGGCGCAGGAACGCGGGCTTGACTTTCTTGACGCCCCAGTTTCAGGTGGCATCTACGGAGCGCGAAAGGGCACTCTAGCTGTGATGGTCGGAGGTTCTATTGAAGCCTTCGAGCGTAGCCAACCGCTTTTTGATCTCTTCGCGGCAAAGGCAATTAGATGTGGGGATACTGGAGCGGGCAACGTCGTGAAAGCGGTGAATAACATGTTGGCTTTCGTCGGCATGATGGGCACTACCGAAGCATTGCTATTGGGAAGTAAAGCGGGTGTGGATCCGAAGGTGTTGCGCGAAGTGGTCGAAGCCAGCAGCGGGGCGAGTTTCGTGTGGAGCAGTGCCACTCGGGCAATTCTTCGTGATCGGTTGGCTCCTTCGTTCACCAATGCCTTGGCATGCAAAGACATCGGCTTGGCGGTGGATCTCGCTGATGAGCTCGAAGTTCCGGTGCCCATGGGCCGTCAGACTCAGCAGCTTCTGGAAAATTACCGCGATAACGGATTTGCCGACGAGGACATACTCGCGACTATCCGTGCCCTTGAGGAACAAGCAAGCTTTGTAGTTCGGGGGATTGCCCCTGATGTTCAATAGTTGTTAGGAGCGTTTCGTTTCGTTCCAGGGTCCTGCGTCCGCTCGTGGTTCTTTGGGAAGTCCTAGGACGCGCTCGCCCACGATGTTGCGTTGAATCTCGTTACTGCCCGAATATATCGAGCCAGGTCGGGCACCGATGAACGTCGTAACCCAGGCCTGTGAAGAGAATGGTGAACCAACGTCGTCGACACCGACACCGGTCGCCGCATCTCGACCTGATGGTGCTGTGGCATCCATGCCGATGACATCGATGGCGAGTTCCGTGAAGCGATGATGATGTTCCGACCAGAGCAGCTTGTTGAGTGATGATTCGGGTCCTTGGCTATATCCTCGCAGCGACCGCGCAACCGTCTGCAAACCCATATATTTCATGATCTGGGTTGTCGTGTACGCAGCCACGAAGCGTTGCCGCATGAGCGGGTCTTTTAGCTTGCCGTAGCTTCGGGCAACCTTTGTCAAGCGCTGCCATTCCTCCCCATACCTGATGCCGTTGGTTGTTGCGTCATCGCCGCGTTCGTATGCCAGAAGCGTGTTGGCGACGGCCCAACCATTGTTGATACCCCCTAGAACGTTTTCTTTGGGGGTGCGTGCCTCGTTGAAGAACACTTCGTTGAAATCATGATGTCCAGATGCGTTCACAATCGGTCGCACCTCAACCCCAGGTTGGTCGACAGGGCACAACAGAAAAGAGATCCCAGCGTGCTTCACCGCGGAGGGTTCGGTACGGCAAAGCACGAAGATCCAATTAGCGTTGTGCCCCTGGGAGGTCCATATTTTCTGCCCGTTGATAACCCATTCGTCGCCATCTAGTTCTGCTCGAGTGGCCAGTGACGCTAAATCAGACCCCGAGTTCGGCTCGCTGTATCCCTGACACCACACGTCGCTTCCGTCC
>JASMKJ010000523.1 GCA_030749275.1 Acidimicrobiales bacterium | reverse complement strand
CTTGAGAGAGATCGGTCTCGGAGAATGGGAGGGCGGCTTGTTGCGCCAGAAAGCTGCTGAGAACCATCCCATTTACCAACAGATGCTGCTGGAACAGCGATGGGACGTCATACCCGGCGCTGAAAGCAACGAAGGGTTCGGTTCCCGATGCATGGACGCACTCAACCGGATAGTTGACAGCCACCCCGGCGAACTAATTTTGTGCGGTGTGCACGGAGGTGTCATCGGATCCCTTCTCGCGCAGGTCGGCTCATCAAAAGCATTTGCATTCGGAGGGGCCGACAACTGCTCGATTAGTCAGATTGTGAGGACTGAAGGTGACTGGTCGATTCGCCGATTCAACGACAGCAGTCACCTGTTCGGACAGCTTCATCACGGTTGATTCCTACTTGGCACTCGTTGGGTCAAGCACCGGCAAGAAATTCAGTGAGCGCTGAAGTGAGATAAGCCGGATCCTCCGAACCGCCCATTTCTCTCGCTGAATGCATCGACAATTGGGCACTTCCAACATCCACCACAGACATCCCTAGCTGGGCCGCTGTAATTGGACCAATCGTGCTGCCGCACAACAAGTCGGTCCGATGCGCGTACTGCTGGAACGGCACCCCGGCTGACCGACAGACTGACTGGAAAATGGCGTTGCTCTCTGCATCAGTCGCGTATCGAACATTCGCGTTGGTCTTGATCACTGGTCCACCGTTGAGAACGACGCGATGTTGGGGTTCGTGTCGGTCTACATAATTCGGGTGCACCGCGTGTGCTCCGTCCGCCGATACACAAATTGAACGGTTCAACGCTCGTAGGAACTGTTCACGAGTTGTCGAGACTGTTCCTGCGAGCCTTTCCAATGCGTTGGTCAGCATCGGCCCCCTCGCACCGGTAGCAGACTCGCTACCGATTTCTTCATGATCAAACAGAACCATTACAGCGATGGTGTTGTCTTCAACAGTTTCGATTTCTTGGAGGGCCTTCAAGGCCGCGTGACAGGACGCGAGATTATCTATGCGAGGTGCCGCATATAGGTCGTTGTTTTGACCCAGAACTGTTGCTGGGGTGAGATCGTGACACATGACATCCCATGACAAAACGTCCGACTCATTGACTCCGAACTCACCGGCAAGAAAGGAACGAAAGTCTTCGGCTTCACTGGCACCTACACCCCAAATAGGTGCGAGATGAGATTGGCGATCGAGCTTCAGTCCTTCGTTTACCTCCCGGTCTAAGTGAATTGCTAATTGGGCTACACGAAGGAGAGGTCTGTTTGCCTCAAATAACAAGGATTGGTTCGTCGTTCCATCCCGCACCACTACGCGACCTGAAAGGCCCAAATCTCGGTCCAGCCATGAGTTCAATAGAACCCCGCCATACACCTCTACTCCCAACTGCCTGTATCCCACGTTGTCGAAATCGGGCTTCGGTTTAATCCTGAGATTTGGACTGTCTGTATGTGCTCCCACCAACCGGAAACGTAACTGGTCGGGATTCATCTTGGGACTGAAGGCAGCTGCAATTACTACCCCTCCCCAGCTCACGACAACTCGACCGCTGTCATCCCAGTCCTCGTCTGGACTAAACGCTTCAAAGCCTGCGTCCACGAGGTCAACGAAGGCATTGTGAGCAGCATGATAGGGCGATGGGGAGGCATCGATCCACGACAGGAGGTCGCCAAGTGTTGAGTCAGACATCAATACCTCACAAGGTCGAAAACTGTGCGACCACTTCCTCACCGAATTTGCCGAATTGAGCGGGATCCATGGGGGGAACAATCATACGACTTACCCCTATCTCTGCTAACTGTTCGACATAATCGACGGTAGTGGGACCGCCAGCTGTGAACTCCAAAGCTTCGGGATCTCTGCCGCAATTCTCAGCGCACCTTCGCGCGTGGTCAAACAGAGCTGAAAGCTCTTCTGGATTGCCGCGTCCAGGAAAAAATCCGTCCCCTAACTCGCCAGCCCGGCGAGCAGCTCGCCGACTGTGTCCGCCCACAATTATTGGAACATGTCGGTCGACAGGTTGAGGTCGGCTGTAGACGTTGTCGAAGTTCACAAAGTTGCCGCTGTAACTGGCCACATCGGAGTTCCAAGCTTGCCGCATGGCTTCGAGATATTCGTCGGTTCGATCGCCGCGGTCATCGAAGGGAATGCCAAGCGCATCGAACTCTTCTTCTAACCACCCGGACCCAATGCCGAGGATCATCCGCCCCTTAGACAAACGATCCAAGGTGGCGACAGCTTTGGCGGTTACAAGTGGGTTTCGCTGCGGCATAATCATCACTCCCGTACCCAAACGGATCTTTTCGGTAGCGGCGGCGACGTAAGACAGCCAGATGAGTGGATCGGGAATATCAAAATCTTCCCTTCCGCCGGGCATCTTGCCATCTTTGGCGTAAGGATACTGAGACGCGTACCCCGCAGGGACTACAACGTGTTCGACGGTCCAGATGGACTCGCAGCCGGCATCTTCGGCGGCGCGCGCCAATGATGTAGCTGCATCGGGTTCAACGAACGGGCCTGTGTTGGCAAACATCACTCCGAATTTCATGGGCAGACCCTAGTGGCTGATGAGCATTTCGGCTCTACGGTACAACTGTGTTCACCGACGGTAACTACAACCCAGCAGCGTCAGCGACAGTTGTGTTGATCGGTATTAACTGCCTGCTCTTTCTCGCAACCCATGACGTGACTCTGATCGGCGGCGCGTCGTTGGAACGAGATTCACTCGTTGCGTGGGCAACGTACGGGTTCCCTATAGATGAGTTAGGTGAGTGGTGGCGATTGGTGAGTGGAGCATTTCTTCACGCTGACGTAAGACACCTGCTTCTGAACATGATCATGCTCTTTTTGCTCGGGCGACGACTTGAACGACAGATCGGCTGGGTGCCGTTCATTGCGGTTTGCACTACGAGCATGTTCTGGGGTTCTGCCGGTGCTCTTGTGGCGGCACCGAACACAGCGGTGGTAGGTGCGTCAGGAATGGTGTACGGGATCATGGCGGCTGTGTTGATCGTGGAGCGTTCAAGCGGTAAGGATCCCTGGAGTGAGGGCCTGGGAACCCTGATTATCGTGAACATTGTTCTCTCCTTCGTGATTCCTGGGATCTCGGTAGGAGGCCATCTGGGTGGTCTAATTGGTGGCCTACTGTGCGGATGGGCTGCTGGCGATCAAAGACAAAGGTCCCTATCCCGAATGTGGACCCGATTTTCTCCACTCGCGCTAGCGGGATTCGTGATGGGCCTCTTGGCTGCCAAGACGTGGTTGAACCCATTGATCTAAACGAGTCAAGACCCAGAACCAGCGCTCGGAATCACCAACTACCGATAATTGGCTGTGCGTATCTCAGCTGCTCAGGCCAGCTTTCATCCCACGGGAAAGTTCCATCCCGGTGAGGCCACACGAACTGACACACCCTCCACTCCTGATCGCCGTAGATGTCGCCGAGGGTCGGAAAGTAGTCTGCGAAGCGATCAATATCGATGCTCAACAGGAAGCTAAGTTGATCACCATCAAGCAGACCAGTGAAGGCCTCCCCGACTGGAAGCGTTCCGCCTAGACGCAGGTGGTTAACGATGAGATCCAACAACCCTCGAGCCGCAACTGGCGCGAGACCGAAGATCACTAATTCGGGATGGCCGACAAGGGCTTCGAGACCGAATGTATAAGAGTAGGCGGCGCGCAAATGTTCTTGATCTGAGGGTGCTACAGGTTCGATTCCCCAGCCGTGCGTCTCAAGCATCCACGCAAGCTTTTCTTCATGCTCCATGGGCTCATAGGTTGGATCTGTCACTTACTTTCCTCTGCCAGTCACGATCAAAATTCCCTATTGCCACCGCTAATAGCGATAGCAAAGATCACGGCGCCTATTCCCAGACATTCTGACCAACTTGGTGACTGGCTCAAACTCAAGAACCCGACGACCGTGGCCGTGACTGGTAAAAGCGCTTGGAGAAATGCAAATCTGGATCGGGTTAGTTCCTTCATAACAAATTGGTCTATGCCGTACGGGATCACGTTAGACAGCAGTGCAGCAGCAAGAGCCAAAAGCAGAATTCGTGGATCCGCGAAAGCAATGCCTACCTGATTCGCGCCGGCGGGGCTAATCACGAACGCTCCTATGAGCATTCCCACACCCAATCCATCTACAGCAAGCCCATCTCGAGCAACTCGATGTCCAAGAACTATGTATCCCGCCCACATTGTTCCGGCCAAGAGTGCGAACAACACCCCTAGTAGCGTTCCGTCGTCTTGAACCCCGGCAAGTATCACTACCCCTGAAGCCGCAAGCAGCAGAGCCCCCGCTGACCTCGCTGTTCTGGTTCCGATCGCAGCTATGGCTATCGGCCCTAGAAACTCGATGGCCACGGCATTGCCGAGAGGAAGACGGTCCATTGCTAGGTAAATGAACAAGTTCATCAAGGCGAGAGCTGCACCGAACGCTCCTGCCCACAAGAATTCTCGATGATTCCAGGAACGCCGCCACGAACGACGAAAGCCGATCAGAACTAGTGCTGCACCGAGGACCCGAAGGAAAGCAACCCCGCCTGGAGCGATCTCATCAAAAAGTCCGATGGCAGTTGCCGCACCGAGGTATTGGGAAATACCCCCAACTATGAATAGAGCCTCGGGAGGAGGACGTAGCGGCGACATCGTCACAAGTTCACCGTGACGCCGATTCCACGACTTTCGGCGGCATTTAAGGCGATCGTTGATGCGACGGCATCTTGAATGGCGATACCCACGGACTTGAAAATCGTCACTTGATCATCATGATCGCGACCCGGATGATCGCCTAACTCCACCGCACCCAACTCGTGAACGTCGTCGGGATCAATGAATCCCGCTGAACGTGCAGCAATTACTTCTCCCGCTTCGGACCAACAAGCATCGACTTGGTCAACAAAAATTGAAGCGGACTTGAAGAGCGAAGGTGAAATCTCGATCATTGATGGCTGGAAGGATCCGACCCCAACGATGTGAGTACCTGGGGTGATCGATGTCTCAGAAAAAGTCGGAACAGACGAGGTAGTGGCGGTCCAAACAATGTCAGCGCCATCCACCGCTTCGTCAGGGTCTGCTGTTACGTGAACTGTTGGACACCACTCATATTGAGATAAGTCATCCGCTAGCTTTCGAGCGTTGTCCCTTGTGGGACTGAAAAGCCGGATTGATTGGATATCTCTGGCGCTGCAAGCTGCCTCGATTCCGGCTCTCGCTTGTGTTCCGCTGCCCAGCATTGCTAATGAATGGCTGTTTTCTCGGGCCAGTAATTGGACTGATGCCCCGCCGGCTGCAGCAGTTCGGATTGCGGTAAGCCGACATCCGTCAATAAGTGCAATGGGAGAGCCGGTCAACGAATCAAAAACCTGCACAATTGATTGAACGCTCGGCAGGCCACGTGATCCGTTGTCCGGAATAAACGTCACGGACTTGACTGAAACGGAAGATGAATTCTTCACGTAGGCGGGCATAAACAATGCGAGCTTGGAGCCGTCGCCCAAGGGGATCGAAACTCTTTCCGGCATCTCAATGTCGTTGGAGCTGACTGCAGCAAACGCTTCGCGCATTGCAGCGATAGCTGCCTCCATCGGAAGGCACTCATCTATGTCGTGTCCTGAGAGAATAAGCATTTTCGAGATTTTTGGCGTTCCGGGAAGACCGCCCCCCAGCCGAGAGACTACCCATCGCCGAGACCGCTACCGCCAGATGAAGTAACAAGTGTCCGTTATAGGTTGAATCGCGAATAGACTCCTAATTGTTCATGGCGCCGTGGTTGTAAGGACATTCGGACCAAACGACTGAGCACGCCAATTTTTTACACCCAGGGAGGGTGAATTCATGAAGTTCAAGTTCCTGCGACTGCTAGGCGTAATGTTTGCCTTTGCGTTAGTCGCTGCCGCATGCGGTGGATCCGACGACGATTCCAGTAGCGATTCGTCTAGTGGTAGCTCGTCTGCCGCTGAGTCCCACGACAGTCTCGGGGATGGCTCCTTAGGAGTTGTCACTGTAGAGGCTGGCGAAGATATCCAGATTCGTTCATTGAACGCAATCACGGGTGACGTCGCATTCCTCGGCATTCCAAACCAACGTGGCGTCGAACAAGCTCTTGCTGATTTCGGCGATATACACGGATTCAGTGTCACCATTGGCACAGGTCTCGACGATCTGTGCTCGGCTGACGGTGGGCAAGCCGCAGCGCAAACCATCGTTGCTGACGAGCAGGTTGTCGGCGTTATCGGCACCTCTTGCTCTGGTGCAGCTACCGCAGCATCACCGCTGATCAGCGAGGCTGGAATGGTAATGATCAGCCCGTCGAATACTTCGCCTGCGCTGACATCTGACCTTGCAGGTACTGCGGGGGACAACTACCACCCGGGTTACTACCGGACAGCACATAATGACCTTTTCCAAGGTGCTGCTATGGCCAAGTTTGTCTATGAAGAACTTGGAATCAGTGCAGCGGCTGCGATACATGACGGCGATCCCTATACACAAGGCCTTGCCCAAGCATTTGCTGATGCATTTGAAAATCTTGGCGGTACTGTGACCGGATTCACTGGTGTCAACAAAGAAGACACCGACATGGTCCCGGTACTCACCGAAATTGCTGCAGGCTCGCCTGGAGCGCTTTTCTTCCCGATCTTCCAGCCAGCAGGCGACTTCGTCGCGGACCAGGCTCCTGGAGTATCGGGTCTTGATGGTGTTGTGCTGCTTGGTGCCGATGGTCTCCAAGTACAGACGTTTATGGAGCTTCCTCAGGCAGACGGTATGTACCTCTCCGGACCGGACCTTCGTTACGGCAGCAACACCAACCAGAGCACCGGTGTAACGGCTGATCAGTTCCTAGCTGATTACGAATCGAACAACGGAAACGCTCCAGAAGCACCGTTCTGGGCGCACTCTTACGATGCCACCACCATCTTGTTGGAGGCAATCAAGGCCGCATCACATGTGCATGACGGCAACCTAGAGATTGATAGGGCTGGTGTACGCGAATACCTCGACGGCTTGTCGGGATATGAAGGCATCATCGGCACATTGTCATGTGACGACTTCGGCGATTGTGGAGCGCAGCGAATCACTGTTGTGCAAAACAGTTCAGCTGATTTCGCGGGTTCGATTGAGAACGTAGTCTTCTCCTTCGCCCCATGATTAAGTCGCCCGAATAAGGGCACGGTTGGCTGACTTCGCGGAGTCGCCAGCTATTTCTGAATCGACATCGGCCCCGACCCGGATGCAGTCCGGATCGGGGCCGAATGTCAGTTATGCACGTTGGTGAGTGGGATTAGATTTCCGCCGCCTCGAATCTTGGAACGCACGTGGCAACTACGCATGACGCGAAACCGACATCTCGGGTGCTGTGGGTTGACCGTTTCCTCACGCTCATCCGAATCACCTTTGTTGTCCTGATATCTGTCGGCCTCATCGCGTTTATCGCTCAACAGATCGATCCACAAAACCCCTTAGCTCGCTGGCTGAATCCCGACGCAACCGGTCTGACCGCTCCCCAGTTCAAGGGCCTACTTGTCACTGGTCTGGCGCAGGGAGCCATGTATGGGCTGATAGCGCTCGGCTACTCAATGGTTTACGGCGTGTTGGGCTTCATCAACTTTGCTCACGGTGAAGTTTTCATGGTCGGGGCGATGTCGGGAATGATTACCTCAAACAAACTTGCCGACGCCGGTTTATGGGAAGACGCATTTCTTTTCTGCCTCTTGTTCGTAGTGGTTACCTCAATTGTCATTTCGACCGCTGTAGCAGTGATCATGGAACGGATTGCCTACCGGCCTTTACGTGGTGCGCCAAGGTTGATTCCTTTGATCACCTCGATTGGTGTGTCATTTTTCCTTCAGAACATGTCGGTTGTTCTTCTGGGTCCAGGTGCCAAGTCGTACCCATCGCTACCCAGCTGGCTTTCACAAAAACGCTCTCTAATCGGATTCGAGATAGAGGGAACGAAACTAGTTGTGCTCTTGACAGCTGCTGTTTCGATGGCGGGACTGTGGTTCTTGGTCGAACGAACTAAAACAGGTAAGGCGATGCGCGCGGTCGCCGAAGACAAAGAGATCGCGGCCTTGATGGGAATTGACGTCAACCGGACCATCGTTACTACTTTCGCGGTGGGTGGGGCCATGGCGGGCGTGGCTGGAATTCTTTGGGGAATTCTCTTTCGTAGTGTTATCCACACGACTGGTTTCTTACCGGGGATTAAGGCATTTAGCGCCGCCGTTGTCGGCGGTATCGGCAATCTGGGCGGAGCAATGGCAGGCGGCCTATCGCTTGGCGCAGCAGAAGCCACTGCTCCATTAGTGCTCCTCGAACCTCTGGGTGTTGATGGGGTCTCACAACTGCGGGACGCAGTAGCGTTCGCTGTTCTTATCTTCGTGCTCCTTGTCCGCCCGAGCGGGCTATTTGGTGAGCGGTTGTCGGACGAGGATCGAGCATGACTGCTACTTCTGACAACTTGTCGATGCTTGAGGCCCCAGGTATTAACTGGCGGAGACAAATACGATTCGCGCTCGTAGGTGGCCTTTCGTCGGTATTCATAGCCTTGGCGGGAATGCCAGTTGGTCTTGATGGAAGAAACATCATTCAACCGGTTTTGAGCATGGGCTATCTGGCGCTCCTCTGGGTCCCCTTCGTGTTCGCTAGCCTCGCCGGAAGCGTGGTCATTCTTGAAGGGATGAGCGAAAGAGAACGCGACGCTAAGGATCTTGCAGCTGGCGCACTCGTCGGCCTAGGTAGTTCCGCAGGGCTGATCATACTGATGGTCCTGATCCAGAATTTCAATTTGCGTGACCCACTGGTGAACTGGAGTCCGCAGCTACTCGACCTCTTGTCATTCGATCGCTCCACAGGACTTGGCATGTTGTTGTGGTTGATTCTTGGAACAACATTGGGACTTCTGGGCGGAGCGATGCACGTGGTTCCGGCCAAGGTACGATCTCGAATTCTTGCTGTTGCCTTAGCAGTCTTAGCAGTCTCTGTTCTGGAAACCTTCCTTACCGACTTGTTGGAAGGTTTCGGCCTAGAGACTCTTACCGATTTCATCTATTACAAACGCGGCGGTTTGGAAGTCTCAGGGGCGATTGTGGTGGCAGCTTTAGCGTTACTGATTCCCCTTCTGGTCGGTTCCAAAATAGAGGGCATCAAAACACGGGTTGTGGAGATGCCAAGTGAGGAACGCAGGAGAGTCAACTTGCTGTTGCTGACCGTGGGTGCCGCACTGATGCTGGTGCTTCCGTTTTTCCTTGGAAAGATAACCAACGAATTGTTGGCGAACGTTGGCCTATTCGTGTTGCTGGCCTTAGGTCTCAATATTGTGGTCGGGTTGGCCGGAATTCTCGACCTTGGCTATGTGGCATTTTTCGCCGTCGGCGGATATACGACAGCAGTTCTCACATCTCCTAATTCCCCCGGATTTTCACCCGAACTTCCGTGGCCTGTAGCTCTAATCATCGTCGTAGTCCTCACCGGCATAGTCGGCCTCTTTATTGGAGCACCCGTCATTCGCATGAGAGGCGACTATTTGGCGATTGTCACCCTCGGGTTTGGTGAGATTATCCGCCTACTGTTCCTCAGCGACTGGCTGTCTGGATGGTTTGGTGGTGCTCAAGGCATTACCAACATTCCCGGCGTCGATGTCGGCATCGGCACCGTAAAAGGCACTGACCCGAGGTCAGTTTTCTTGCTGGTCTTAGTTTTCTGTGCCATAGCCATCTATGTGTCGTGGCGTCTTGAACACTCGCGACTAGGCCGAGCCTGGATGGCAATTCGTGAAGATGAAGATGTCGCTGAAGCCATGGGAGTCAACACAACCAACACCAAGTTGATGGCATTTGTGGTGGGAGCAGTGCTGGCGAGTTTCTCGGGAGCAATTTTCTCCGCAAAAGTAGGATCAATTTTCCCGACGAGTTTCCTGATGTTGGTGTCGATCATCATTCTCGTCGTTGTCATCGTGGGCGGCATGGGAAATATTGTCGGTGTGATAGCTGGGGCACTCGTGTTAATTGGAGTGCTGGGTGGTCCGAAACAGCCAGGCCTGTTGCAAGAGTTCAGCCAGTTCAAGCTTTTGATATATGGGGCATTGCTTGTGTGGATGATGCTCAAGCGTCCAGAAGGTTTAGTTCCCAACGTTCGACGGACACGAGAACTTCACCAAGAAGAGTTCCTGCAGGATGCATGGCTCAAGGGTGAAATAGATACCGATGATGATGAGGACTCGCAATGAGCATGCTCGAGATAAGGGACCTGAGCGTGACTTTCGGTGGACTCCACGCGTTGAAGAATCTGCATTTTCACGTCGATGAAGGTGAAATCGTAAGCGTCATCGGCCCTAACGGGGCCGGGAAAACCACTTTCTTTAACATGATCAGCGGGATGATTACTCCGACCACCGGAGACATTGTTTTCGAAGGCGAATCTTTGCTCGGTTTAGATCCGAGTCAAGTGACCGAACGGGGAATAGCCAGAACCTTTCAGAACGTGAGGTTGTTCGCGAACATGACGATTCTGGAAAATGTCATGGTGGCCCAACACTGTCGCACAGACCAGCGAGTGTTCGGTGCTCTCTTCCAAACAAAGAGCTTCAAATCTGAAGAAGAAGCGATTCGAAATTATGGCGAGGAGGTGCTTTCCTTCTTTGGTTCTCGACTTGTTGGATATCGCCTTGATCAACCCGCTTCGGTGCTGTCCTACGCGAATAGAAGGCGGCTGGAAGTCGCACGAGCCATGGCGACCCGCCCCAGATTGTTGTTGTTAGATGAGCCAGTAGCCGGTATGAACCCGCGAGAGTCAGCGGAACTGACGGCACTGATCGGCCGTCTGCGAAGCGAATGGGGCTTCACTGTGGTGATGATTGAGCACGATATGAGTGTGGTTCGCGACGTATCTGACCGTGTGGTCGTCTTGGATCACGGCGAAACAATCGCGCAAGGATCTTATGATCAGGTTGCCAATGATCCGAAAGTCATTGAGGCATACCTAGGTCGCCCCGTGGGATCCGCCGTAGCCGACGACGAGGAGGCACCTTGAGCAGCGATGGTGTGCCGCTCCTGGAGTTACGTGGGGTCAATACCCACTACGGCGCTGTCCACATCCTGAAAGATGTGGATCTAGCCATATATCCGGGCGAACTCGTTTGTCTACTGGGCGGAAACGCGAGCGGGAAAAGTACAACCCTTAAGACATTGCTTGGGATGGTCACACCGACGACCGGAGACGTGGTCCTTGATGGAGAATCAGTGACTCACCAATCCACTAGCTATCGAGTCGAACGTGGCGTCACCATGGTGCCCGAAAACAGACGCCTCTTTAAGCGACTATCAGTCAAAGAAAATCTAGAGCTCGGTGCATACCTTCGAACTGATCGCGAAGGGATTGCCAACGACATGGAGCGTATCTTCGAGTTGTTTCCTCGAGTAAAGGAGCGGATGAACCAAAAGTCGGGGACCTTGTCCGGCGGAGAACAACAAATGGTTGCCTTAGGACGAGCCTTAATGTCTGACCCCCGAGTTCTGTTGATGGACGAACCCTCAATGGGGCTGGCCCCTGCCCTAGTTCAAGCAAACTTTGAGCTAATTCAACAAATTCATGAAGAAGGGGTAGCGATTTTCATGGTTGAACAAAACGCCAATATGGCGTTGTCAATTGCGGACCGGGGCTGGGTCTTACAGACAGGGAAAGTGGTCCTAGACGACAGTGCCGAGGCACTGCTCGCAAACCCGGAATTGCGCGCCAGCTACCTCGGTGAGTCAGGCAACGGGTAAGAGACGTCCACACCCAGAGAATCGAACCATAACGTCAACTTCTCTGTAGCTAGACGCAAACCGGCATCAGTTTGGCGTTGGCAGGTAAGCCCTCGATGCCGATCAGTTCGCCAAGTCGCGAAAGGCATCGAACTGACCGGTAGCGGATCCCTCAGCGATCTTGTCCAAGAGTTCTTCTCCGCCGTGCTCTTGGAGGAGCATCTTGGGTAACGCCGGCATCGAATAGTTTTCGGGTAGTGGAGGTGCGGAACGTACCTTTCGAGCCATAGCAGCTTCGATGTGCGGACCGAGCCTCTTAGCCTTTTTAGATCGAGCTTGAGGGTCCCTTTCTTTGAACTCCGGCAAGATTTCAGTTCCAAAAATATCAATACTCTCCATGATGTGCTCGTGACGATTGTTCCCTGCCTGAAGGACAAATATGACTTGATCGACACCCGCTTGCTCGTAGCGTTCCAAGAAGGACCGGAGCTGGTCGGGTGTACCAATTGCTCCTCGAAGGCCTTCAGTTTCACCCGCCGCTATCTTTGCTCCAAGGACCTGTTTAGCCTCCGCCACTACCG
>JASMKJ010000522.1 GCA_030749275.1 Acidimicrobiales bacterium | reverse complement strand
GATAGCAGAGCCGGGTTTCGACATCGGGTGGGTGAGGCTCTCAGCCACATTGCGTCAAGCAACAACGGCTCAACCATCCTCATCGGGTGCCATGGAGGCGTGATTTCTGCCGCAATGGCTATCGCTTTCGGCCTAGGACCTGGGCAATGGCACACTGAACTCGCCCCACACGTAACCTCTGTCACCGAACTTGAAGTTCGGTCCGACCCGAGTCGCGGCCGACGCTGGATGTGTCTGCGCTACAACGACACGGCGCACCTGCATGGGTCAGAAGTAGATCCCCGAGAGCATCAATAGAGAAAACTGTCTTCGGGCGCCACAAATCTGCAAGCCAACACCCCAGATAGCGAGATTCATGATGGAGGTGGCAACATCGGTGCTTAACTAGTTAATCGATATCGCTTTCAGA
The DNA here is from genome assembly GCA_030749275.1 of Acidimicrobiales bacterium. GTDB lineage: Bacteria > Actinomycetota > Acidimicrobiia > Acidimicrobiales > Poriferisodalaceae > UBA6944. The sequence continues at coordinate 2,046 of JASMKJ010000522.1, read as the reverse complement.
CCGCAAACTAAGGAGAGAAGATGCTTGTTGAGCGCATTGAAGGAAAATGGATTGATGTATTCGCTCGTGTCTTCGAAATGTGTGCTGTTGACGACACTCAAAGTGCTGCGATTCTCTCTGAAACTCAAAGCCGCGGAACAAACGTAAACTTGGCGGAATTGGCACTGGACCGGCTAGGTGTCCGCCCCATCCACATAGTGCTTCCAACTTTGCGTCAAAGTGCCCCTGTACCAGTGAGATCGACAGGCGCTTCCGACGCTATAGCGGGTTCTCCAGCAGTGATAAGCGCCCTCTCCGCTGTTGATTTCGTTGTTGACTGCACCGTGGAGGGATTGTTACACGCGCCCGAATTGCCGCAAATTTTGGCCGATGGCAGCCGGGTCCTGATGGTTTCCAACGAACACCCCGAGGCCTTAGAACGACTCATGCCGACACAAGATCTTGAACCGAAGGTCAAATCTGGGATCAAGAAACTCATCAAAGCGAGCGAGATGCACGTAACGTCTGCTGCTGGTACCGACGTCGTGGTGGACCTTACCGAAGCGCCCTGCGGCGGCGGGTGGGGATATACAACCCAACCTGGATCAATCTCTCATTGGCCAGGTGGTTTGTGTCTCGCCTTCCCTAAAGCCAACACCGTGAACGGGGTCATAGTGATGGACCGCGGGGATATGAACTTGACTTTCAAACGGTACGTCGAGTCCCCAATAACCCTCACTATCGAAAATGATTACGTCGTGGACGTAGCTGGAGAGGGCACCGATGCCGCACTTTTTCGAAGCTACTCAGATGCTTGGGGTGACCGAGACGCGTATGCAACTAGCCATATCGGTTGGGGAATGAACCCTGGTGCGCGTTGGGATACTTTGCCGTTATACGACAGGAGTCAGACCAACGGTACCGAGCAACGAGCGTTCGCTGGAAACTTTCTCTACTCGACAGGTGCCAATGAACACGCGGGTCGACACACACTCGGACATTTTGATCTTCCCATGCGTAATCACAGTGTGACCTTGGATGGAGAGTCAGTTGTTGTTAACGGCGTGCTCCAAGGTGACTTGGCTTAACAGCTTCTCTTATGTGGGATCAAGGATCAGATCTTGCCTCTTGGGTTGACCGCTGGGCAGGACATCAACCAGAAGCGTTGGCCGTTGAGTTCGAAGGTGCTCGTACTAACTATGAGCAGTTGTCGCGGAGAATTGCTGACGTTGCAAACTGGCTACATGAACACGACGTAGTTCCCGGTGATCGAGTTGCTTGGCTAGGACCCAACCATCCCGGGGTGATCGATTTGCTATTTGCGTGTTCTCGGCTTGGGGCCATCTTCCTGCCACTTAATTCTCGGCTTGTTGTTTCGGAACACCGTTGGATTTTGCAAGACGCTGAACCAAAGATTCTGATAGCCGAAGAAACCTTTTATGAGCACGCTCAAGAAGCCACACAAGCAAACATGGTCTACCTACTCGACGACCTCGCAGATGGCAGAACTAATTCGATTGCCCCCCGGGTCGGTAGCCCGTCTGATGCCGTTCTGCTTGCGTATACCTCTGGCACAACCGGGAGTCCCAAAGGGGCACTGCTCGCTCAAAGCGCTGTCGCCGCCAACGCGTTGAACGGCATCCACGCCCACGATTTGACTTCCGAGGACCGGATCCTTACCTTCTTGCCACTGTTCCATGTAGGCGGGCTCAATATTCAGACTCTCCCGGCCTTAATGACCGGCGCGTCAGTTCTTCTGCATCGAACATTTGAACCCAGCGACTGGCTCAAAGACGTTGAGGAGTGGCAACCGACCTGGTCATTGTTTGTTCCCGCAACCCTCAACGCCGTAGCCAACCACCCCCTGTTCACCACAACCGAACTTTCTTCACTTCGAGGTTTAATGGCAGGATCCTCAACTATCCCTGAAGCGTCAACTCGTCCGTTCTTCGAACGAGGTATTTCGGTCGGTCAGGTGTACGGAGCGACAGAAACTGCCCCTACGGCGATCGTTATGCGAATCGACCAAGCAGCCGAAAGACCGACGTCTTGTGGGAAGCCCGCGAC
>JASMKJ010000521.1 GCA_030749275.1 Acidimicrobiales bacterium | reverse complement strand
CGGTTACTGATGTTGATGATGGGTCGACAATCAACGCCGTCCTGTTCCATGGGGACTAATAGGAACGAAATTCCCTTGTGTTTGGGAGCGTCTGGCGCTGTGCGGCACAGGACAAATATCCAGTTAGCCGTATGTCCGCTTGAGGTCCATACTTTTTGGCCGTTAACCACCCATTCATCACCATCAAGTACAGCGCGGGTCCCGAGATTCGCTAGGTCCGAGCCACTGTCAGGTTCGCTGTAGCCCTGACACCAGCGGTCCTCACCGCTGATTATCCGAGGCAGAAACTGTCGCTTTTGATCCTCGGTACCACATTGAATGATGGCGTTACCCACCATCGTGATTGAAAATCCGTCATTTTCGTTGCCCTCTGGTACTCCAGCTTTGGCGAACTCTTCAGCAAGCACGATGCGTTCGACCTCGCTGAGTCCGGCGCCGCCATATTCTTCGGGCCACGAGACTGCAAGGAGCTTGTTCTCGGCCAAGAGCAAACGCCATTCTTCTACGAACGCTTCTCGTGACTCTCCATCTAGCGCACCAAGACCGCTCCAATTTGCAGGTAAGTGTTCACCCAGAAAGGCCTGGATCTTTTGTCGGTAACTTTCAGCTTCTTCGTTATAGCTGGGGCGCATGTGATTCCTATGGTGTTGGGCTTATTTGTTGTTCAAATTGACCGCGAGCGATTGTTTAGCGCAAATATGTGGTCTCATGGTCGGTAACTGAAGGACGATGGTCCGGTAGTCAAGGCTCGTTGGGCTAGATCGACCCATTCACACAAGATAGGACGAGTATCGCGGGGGTCAATGATCTCCTCTATTTCAAAGAATTCTGCCGCCCGGTGAGGAGATCTAACGCGGTTCAGGCGTTCTCTAATGTCTTCGAGAAGGGCTTCTGGATCTTCAGAGTCAGCTAGGTCCTGTTTGTAGGCGACCTCTATGCCACCTTCTATGGGTAGGGAGCCCCAATCAGCTGATGGCCAGGCGTAACGAAGGCTGTGGTATCCGGGTTTGTTGTTGGCAGCACCGGCAACCCCGAAAGCTTTCCTTATGACCACACAGGCGAATGGTGTGGTGAGTTGGCCAAGGGCGGCTAGGGCTTGGGATCCGTACCTGATTGTCGCTGTCTCTTCTGATTCTTTGCCGATCAGAAATCCTGGGCAATCTTCAAGGTGTACAACCGGCAGGTGAAAGGTAGAGGCTGTGTCGAGAAGGCGTATGAGTTTCCGACATCCGTCCGCAGTCCACGCTCCCCCGTACTGATAAGGATCCTCGGCAAAAACCGCTACTGGGAAGCCGTTGAGGCGCGCGAAGCCCGTGATGATCGACTTACCCCATGTGCAGCCGATCTCGAAGAAAGAGTCGGAATCGAATACTGAGTCAATGACTGTTCTCATCTGATACACACGTCTCGGTTCGCGGGGAACGACCGACAAGAGACTCTCGTCCTTTCGTTGAGTCGAGTCGGTGGTTTCGATTCGTGGCGCTAGTTCGTCGACGTTTGATGGGAGATAGGACAAGAAGTCCTTGGCTTTTTGAAACGCTTCAGCCTCAGAGTCAACAGCGTCGTCTATAGCTCCGTTCGCTGTGTGTATGTTGGCGTGGCCGAGTTCTTCTTTCCCATGGTCACCAAGCTGTGCCTGTTCTACTAGGGCGGGCCCAGCAATCATCATTTGGGCACTTTCCCTTACGATGACTGAGTAGTGGGAGGTGGCGACGCGCGCTGCTCCTATGCCGGCAACCGAACCCAGTGCCAATGATACGGATGGGGCAACCGCCAGGTGGTTGACAACCGTTTCCCAACCTTTGAGTTGCGGGATGTATGTTCTGCCCGCAATTTCGATCGTCTTTACTGATCCTCCACCTCCCATACCGTCTACGAGACGAATATGGGGAAGCTTTAGTTCGAGAGCCATTCCTTCGGCGGCGTCGCGTTTACCGGGAATCGTTGCGTCGGCAGAGCCACCTCTGACCGTGAAGTCGTCTCCGGATAACAAGACTGGGCGGTCAGCGACACGGGCTAAGCCAAAAAGGAAGTTCGATGGGGTCAGAGAAACAAGGTTGCCGTCATCGTCGTACTGTGCAACTCCGGCGGTTTTACCTATCTCGTGAAAAGAGTCGGGGTCCGCTATCTCGTTGATCCGTTCACGAATCGTGAGCTTTCCGAAATGGTGTTGGCGTTCCACTTTTTCCACCCCGCCAAGCTCGTCAGCAAAGGCTTCTCGTTGCCGCAACTCATCAATTTCGGATTCCCAACTCACGCTTGATTCCTAACTAGGAGTGGTTGAGCGAGCCTAGAGGGCCGAACGACCTTCTGGCTCGCTAAGTTGATTCCCGTGTCAGATGTTTTCGCAAGCCTTCTACAGCTCGAGCCGCTCAGCAGTGACAGATTTGTTGCACCCCGCGCCCCCGAAAACGGGTCTAGGACCTTCGGAGGCCAACTGCTTGCCCATACGTTGCGCGCAGCTCAACTCACCGTTGACTCAAACAAGTTTGTTCATTCTTCTCATTCGTACTTCCTGCGACCAGGAAATGTTGATGTTGCGACTGAGTTGGTGGTGGAAAAGATTAGAGATGGAAAGAGTTTCAGCGCAAGACAAGTCGTTGCCTACCAACAAGGAAAGGAATTGTTCCGAAGTGTGCTCTCTTTCCAAGTACCCGAACTCGGGTTGGAATGGTCACCGGAGGTCAGTTTCGACGTTCCGGGGCCTCAAGACAACCTGATGTCCTACTACGAGTTCTGGGAGTCTCAGGCCCCTAATTTGCCAGGGCCATGGCATGGAAGAGAACGACCAATGGACATTCTGTACATCAATCCGCCCGGCCTACCGGATGGGTCTCCCGTAACCGAGCCGCAGTTGATGTGGATGCGCATCAGCGAGCAGTTGGGAAGTGACAGACAACTCCATGAAACCGCTTTGGCATATCTTGCTGATGCGACCCTCATCGACCATGTACTGCTGCCTCATGGCTTTCGCTGGCAAGATGACCGTTTGAATGGCGCCAGTCTGGACCACTCCATGTGGTTTCACCGCCAAGCTGAAGCCGATGATTGGCTCCTCTATGAACAGCGGGTAGAGACAACCGGGGGAGCTCGAGGATTAGGTAGCGGGCGCTTCTTCGACCAAGCCGGGAACTTAATCGCGACATGTGTGCAGGAAGGTCTCATCCGCTGGGATCACCAACATCAGTAATCTCTCGGAACTAGGTTCGGTTCATGGAGATAAACCTCAATGGACGTCGAGCATTGATCACTGGTGGAAGTCGGGGCCTCGGTAGGGCTATGGCCGAATCATTTGCTCGCGCTGGAGCTGACGTGGCGATCGTGGCCAGGGATGCCGAAGCTCTATCGGAAACCTGTGTCACTTTGGAAGAGATACGTCCTTCGGGAAAGTTCTTGGGGATTTCCGCCGATGTCAGTGATCCCAAAGAGACAGTTCGTGCCCACACAGAAGCAACATCCTTTTTCGGACCAGTGGATGTGCTGGTCAACAACGCCGGCACCTCCAATGCAAAACCATTTCTCGAAGTCACTACGCAAGACTGGTTGGATGACTTCAATCTCAAGTTTTTTTCCGCCGCGCAGTTATGTCGCCTCTGTATACCCGACATGCAAAGTCAGGGCTGGGGTCGCATCATCAATACTTTGAATTCGGCTGCGAAGGCACCTACCGCTGCGAGTTGCCCTACCTCAGTGGCCCGAGCCGCAGGAATGGCAATGACAAAAGCCTTGGCATCTGAATTCGCTTCCGACGGAGTTTTGGTAAACGCTCTGAACACGGGTCTTCTAGTGAGTCATCAATGGGTCACGCGATGGGAAAACAATCATTCCGACCAGACCTTCGAGGAGTTCGTCGAAGGCATGGGACGCAGAATCCCAATTGGACGGATGGGTGAAGCTCAGGAATTCGCGAACCTTGCTCTTTTTCTCGCAAGCGACGCTGCCTCATATTTGACAGGTGCCTCAATCAATATTGATGGTGGACTTACGCCCGTTGTTTAGAACAAACCGTGGCTACCGCAACCCGTTAGGCACCTGAGCTGTCTGCTAGGCGGGAAAGAGACTCGTTCAGATCGGCTGGAGGTCGAGTTGGTTTTCCATTTGAGTCACAAATTCCGAGTGTGATCTGGGCTTCGACCAATACTTGGTCGTCGTTCTCTCTCAGAATTTGTTGCCTCCAGTTGGAGCTGACGCGTTTCATCTCTTCGATGCGGGTCTCAACAACTAGAGAGTCTCGAGCTGTGGCCGGTTCACGAAATCTCACGTCAAGCTTGGTGACGACAACTTGAAAGCCCCGATCGCTGAGATCGGAAAGTGAAATTCCGATGTCGTCAAGGGCAACGCATCGCGCAGCCTCGAAGTAGGCGATGTATGCCGCATGGTTGACGTGGTTGTAAGGGTCTAATTCCCCGAACCGCGGGACGATTGTTGTTCGATGCGCTGGCATGCACAGACATTATGTCGGGATTCTCCCCTGTCGCGTATAGGCATTGCTCTCAGTTAACGAACTGGGCGATCTGACCGCCACTCAGATCGGCTAGTTCTTCAGTTCGAATAGCAAAAACTGTGTCCGGGGTTCCCGCTGCCCCCCAGGCAATTTCGTATCGTAAAATGTTCTGGTCGATCCAGCAGGAAAGTTGGTCTACATGTCCGAAGGGCGGCACACCCCCAATCGCGAAACCTGTTGCGTCTCTAACCATCTTGGCGTCGGCTTTCCCAATTGGGGCTCCACACAAAACGCCCAGTGACGCTGTGTCAACTCGTTGGTCACCGGCGGTGAGGGCCAGAATCGGTTGCCCCCCACATTCGAAAACAAGTGATTTGATGATCTGACCCAATTCGCAACCTAGTGCTGCCGCTGCTTGGACGGCAGTTCTGGTGTCCTCAGGAAATCGAACAATATCGGGTTCTATACCTAAGTGAATTGCCGCCGAACTGAATCGCTCATTGGCCGTGGGCGGGGTCACTAGCTATTCCGCCCATGCCTTTACTTTTTCAATAAGTTCGAGAGGATTTTCTGTACCGCCCGGGATGTCGATATTTAGATACGTGACCCCAACTTCTTTATAGACCTCGATGCGTTCTCGAACCCTGCCCTCATCACCGGTCAGACTGGCCCGATCAACGTAATCATCTGGGACTTTCGAAAATGCCTCGTCTCGTTTACCACTCAAGAAAAGGTCCTGAATGTCTTGGGCCTCTTGTTCGTAGCCATAACGCTTGAAGAGGTCGTTGTAGAAGTTTTGGTCGCGGGCTCCCATTCCTCCCACATAAAAGCCGGTGGTGTCTCGC
>JASMKJ010000520.1 GCA_030749275.1 Acidimicrobiales bacterium | reverse complement strand
TTGCACTCCTAGAATGGGAGGTGGAAACCATAAGCCAGGAACTCAAATGAAGAGACGTGAAGCTCGCACTGAACCACTTGCGAGACTCAGTACACCTCTGGTGCGCACAAACGGCGCACTAGTACCCACCACATGGGAAGAGGCGCTGGACACGGTAACCCAAGGGTTCTCTGACATCCTCAACTCACGAGGACCTGAGCACATCGGTCTATTCAGTTGTTCGAAGAGCACCAACGAAATGAACTATGCGGCCCAAAAGTTCATGAGAACGGCAATTCGGTCAAACAACATCGATTCGTGTAATCGAACGTGACACGCTCCCAGCGTCGTCGGTCTGGCGACAGTGTTCGGAGCGGGGGGTGGAACATCGTCGTACCAGGAGGTCGAAGAAACTGACTTCGTTCTTCTGTGGGGCTCTAATGCAAGAACAGCCCATCCAATCTATTTTCACCACGTTCTAAAGGGCATTCGCAATGGGGCATCAATGTATGTGGTGGATCCTCGGCTTACCGATTCAGCCAGATTCGCCGATGCTTGGCTGGGGATAGACGTTGGTACCGACATCGCCTTAGCGAACGCCCTCGCCCGAGAGATAATCGCTTCAAATCTGTACGATCCCGAATTTGTTCGACACGCGACAACGGGTTTCGAACAGTTCGCAGAGCACGTCGATGCCTACACGCTCGAATACGCGGCCGAGGTAACCGGGGTTGACCCCATTTCGATCAAAGACTTGGCCCACCGTTACGCCACGGCACAATCTGCTCAGATCCTGTGGACGTTGGGAATCACCGAACATCACAATGGTGTAGAAAACGTGCTCTCGTTGTGCAACCTCGCGCTCTTGACCGGTCATGTTGGCCGCTGGGGATCTGGACTCGTGCCTTTACGTGGCCAAAACAATGTGCAAGGTGGCGGCGATATGGGCGCCCTCCCAAACAAACTTCCCGGATTTCAAGACGTGGATGACCCGATCGCATTGAAGAAATTTGAGGAGCTTTACGGCGTGGAGCTAAATCCGCAGCCCGGCCTCCACCTGACGCTGATGTTCGAAGCGATGGCGAAAGGGGAACTCACCGGCCTGTACATCATCGGAGAGAACCCCGCAGAATCTGAAGCGGACGTACAACGGGCTCGGGAATTACTGAAAAAACTAGACTTTTTAGTCGTACAAGATATTTTCATGACTCGAACAGCTGAGCTCGCTGACGTGGTTTTACCGGCATCCGTAGGATGGGCGGAGTCGGAAGGAACCGTCACCTCCAGCGAGCGCCGGGTACAACGCGTACGAGCCGCGTTGCGTCCTCCTGAAGGGGCCCGACACGACCATGAAATCATTGGCGATCTAGCGGAACGCATGAACGTCCCCTGGCCTGCTCGTAGCCCCGAGGAGCTCTGGGATGAACTTAGATCCCTGTCGTCGATGCACAAGGGGATGACTTACGCTCGACTTGATGAACATCAAGGCCTGCAGTGGCCCTGCCCCGATGACGATCATCCCGGCACCCCATACCTGCATTCTTGGTTATGGGACGACAATTTGGGCGGGAGGGAACCAGCACCGTTCTCACTCACTGTGCACTCGGGTCCCAAAGAGCAACTCAGTAGCGAATTTCCGCTTCGGCTGACAACCGGCAGGGTTCTTGACTCATACAACACAGGAGTCCAGTCGCGGGGCTACAACTCGCCAATTCGTTCGGGTAGCAGCCTAGAAATTAGTTCCCTGGATGCAGATGACCTTGGGCTCGACAACGGCGACGAGGTTCTCGTGTCCTCCCCTCGAGGCAGCGTCAAAATGACAATCACAATTCAAAGAGGGCAACCACAAGGTCTTGCCTTCACAACCTTTCACTTCCCGGACTTAGTAGATTTGAATGTTCTGACCAACGATCAATGGGACCCGCTTAGCGGTACAGCCGAGTTCAAAGCAGCAGCTATCCGGATTGACAAATTGACTGACAACGACCGTGCCTGACCTCAAATTCACTGATGCTGAGCCAGACGAAACAGAACGCCTTTTGATTGACGCATTGGTCGAAAGCCCGCCGGTCATAAGGCACAGCGAACGCGTGGTCCATGGGGGAGTACAAAGGGCGAAGGACGTTCGCCATCTCTTGTTGCCCGGACTCCACGCACTAAACAACGCGAAAGGCTGGATTTCTCCAGGTGGGCTGAACTATCTCGCCGAAAGCCTTCGGGTGCCAGTCGCAGAGGCATTCGGTGTCGCCTCGTTCTACGACCTGCTCCAACTCGAGGAACCCGAGGCTGAAGGTCCTCTTCACCATGTATGTGTCGACCCCAGTTGTGCACTAGCGGGCGCGACTGCATACGTCGAACGTTTACGGTCCGAAGGGAAGACCGTTCACGAAAGCCCATGTCTTGGACAGTGCGAAACCGCTCCAGCCTTGTTCGTGCAGGCGAGGGGATCTGACTCGATCGACATGAGCTCTGCTCCTGGCAGGGAGCCGCAATTCGACACCACGTTGAGCGACAAGCTGCTCCGCCGCTTTGGGAAGGTCGACCCCGCAAGCCTCGCCTCTTACCGCGAACACGGTGGCTACCAAGCGCTAGATAACGCTCTTTCCCTTGGAAGCAGGGGAGTCCTAGAACTTGTAACGGACTCCGGGCTCACAGGCCGGGGCGGAGCAGCATTTCCGACAGGCGTGAAATGGAGCGCGGTTGCCGAACACACTGGGACACAAAAATACGTCGTCGCTAACGCAGACGAAAGTGAGCCTGGGACGTTTAAAGACCGAATGATTCTTGAGAACGACCCTTTCGCCTTAATAGAAGCCATGACTATTGCCGGGGTCACCACCGGCTCCACCAAGGGTTGGATCTATGTTCGAGGCGAATATACAACAGCAGCGCTACTGCTGACCTCAGCCATCAAGCAGGCCTACGACGCTGATCTTTTGGGCGAACATGCGCACAACGGTATGTACGCCTTCGACATAGAGTTACGCCAAGGGGCAGGCGCGTACATCTGCGGCGAAGAGACCGCTTTGTTCAACTCCATAGAAGGTTTTCGTGGGGAGCCAAGAAGTAAGCCGCCTTTCCCGACCGAAAGCGGTTTGTTCGGATGTCCGACCATCGTCAATAATCCTGAAACGTTCTTAAACATCTTGGAAATCCTTACCTTCGGAGCAGAAGCTTTCCGGACAGCCGGCACCCGACAATCTCCCGGAACCAAGTTGTTCTGTGTCTCGGGCGACGTAGGTCGCCCGGGCCTCTACGAAGCCGAATTCGGCGTGCCCTTGCGAGATCTCTTGGCAGCCGCCGATACGGCGGAGAGCGATGTCCAAACGGTCCTGTTAGGAGGTGCTGCTGGTTCTTTCCTCGGGCCCGAACAGTTGGACATGCCCTTATCTTTTGAGGAAGTTGCTGACCGCGACGCCACCCTTGGCTCCGGAGCAGTAATGGTTTTTTCGAAAGGTGTAGATTTCTTGAGCATTGTTACTCGGTTGGGGAAATTCTTTCGCGATGAGTCGTGTGGTCAGTGCGTTCCTTGTCGAATTGGCACGGCACGACAACATGAGGTCCTTCTACAAATCGGCGCCG